>DASVOT010000716.1:0-9904 GCA_036383235.1 Chryseosolibacter sp. | reverse complement strand
ATGGTAGATGCCCAGGTCAGCTACTGCCGACCGTTCCGCCTTCTCGAGCAGCTGAACCGTCTTCTTCCAGTCCTTCGCCCAATACAGCTGGGTACTATCATAAAGCAGTTTCCATGATGCATCCTGTCCAAGTGCGGGAATCGCGAAAAAAGTATAAATGAAAACGTTTCTAAGTATTTTCAAGGCTTGTATGGTTTGGACGCACGAAGGCTCCATAATAATGCCCGCCCTATCTGAAGCGGGTATTAATGAAAGGTCTATTATTGTGGAAACTACTCCACGTTTTTATCTTTTATGATGAGTGTGTAACAAATTCCACGCTTTCAAACATGAATGAAGATGATCATGAAAGAAGATAATAAGGTTCGTTGTGGTTGGTGTCTCAAATTCGATGAGTATGTAAAGTACCACGATGAGGAATGGGGAATGCCGGTCCACGATGACCGCGTTCATTTCGAATTTCTGATCCTCGAAGGCGCCCAGGCCGGCCTGAGCTGGTCAACAATTCTCAGGAAGCGGAAAGGATACCGGAAGGCATTCGCGGACTTTGATCCCGCCAAAGTCGCGCGATTTACCCCCGCCCGCATTGAGAAGATACTTAAAGACCCTTCAATCGTCCGCAATCGTTTGAAAGTGCTTGCTGCAGTGAATAATGCAAAGCGTTTCCTCGAAGTACAGAAGGAATTCGGTTCTTTCGACGATTATATCTGGCGCTTCGTCAATGGCAAGCCCGTCATCAACCATCGGAAATCCCTACGTGAAGTTCCCGCGACAAGCGCTCAGTCCGATTCGTTAAGCAAGGACCTCATCAAGCGCGGGTTCAAGTTTGTGGGAAGCTCAATCATATACGCTCATATGCAGGCGTGCGGGCTTGTTAATGACCACCTTCTCGACTGCTGGAGGTACCGCGAAGTCATCAAGCGGACCCCTGAAAACAAGTAAACACTCTTTTTCCCGGATTTTTTGACTCTCCGTCCCTCCCTTCGGCGAAGCGGGCATGGTTTTTTTTAGACTTGATACTGAGATACTGTATCTCGGCGAATTTTGAATCTTACAACGACACTATTTCAGCTACTGAATAAAGATTTCTAGCAATCTAGAATTGCTAAAAGTGGGGTTTATTAACGAAAAAAACCTCGGAAGGCGTCCGAGGTTTTTTCTATTTATACCCGTCCCAAAAAATCAGAAGCACTTTTTTTTAATTCTTCGCGACATGGCAGGAGTGCGGCGATGAAAAAGCGCCCGCCTCTTGTGCCGGACCAATCACCTCAAAATGTGCCATCATCCCGGCTTTGTGATCTTATGCGGTTTTTTCATCGGCTTGATCCGCGCAAAAAATCAGTGCGGCTCTTGTTCCAGCGCTTGTTTCGCGATCCGGCGGTAGAATTCACGCGCCTGTTCGTAGGCTTTCGCCGCGTCGCCGCGTTCACGCGCGTCAATGTTCTTGTTGCGGACATCCCACAGCTGGTCAATGCATCCGATCACCCACATGGCGCTGTTGTACGATGCCCTTATCGGTTGGTGCGCCACGAGCACATTCACGGGATTGGTGTGCAGTTCCGGGAACTGGCGCAGGGCAACCCAGCTGCTGCGGGAGACTGGCACGTCGAACCGCACAGCGTGCTGTGTCCCGTCGGCGGGCACCTCCGCGCTTGCGACGACCGCCCCGTTTACCACAACCTCCACGAGGCGTACACCGCGTTTAAAGCGCATGTCGACGGAGCGTGTTTCGTGCAGGTCGATCGTGTTTCCCACCTCGCGCAACCCTTCGACCGGGATGACACCACCGTACGGGGTCTCCAGCGGGGTCTCGGGTGAAAATGCCACGATAGCCGATACCGATACCGTTGCAGGCGCGCCGATCGCCAGCTCCTCTCCGGCTTTCTTTCCATTCACGCGGAAATCCAGGGCATGCGCGTACCCATCGCTCACGTAGCTGTGACCCTGGGCGAGGCCGCGGCACCACTCGGTGTAGTCCACGCGCTTCTGCCTGTCGAGAAAGACATAGGTGCGTCCTTGTCCCACGCGGGTTCCACTCATGCAGGGGAAGTCGGTTTCGCCTGCGGCCTTCAGCGGTAGCCCGCAGTTGAGCAAATGATACCAGGCGTTCCACTCGCGGATGCGCTCGGTATCCATGGCACTGATGAAGTCACACGCGCCCAGCGCGGCGGTGACGAATATCTCCTGCGCGCCGACGCTGTTGAGCTCCGGAATGGCGAGGTTGGGAAGTTGGTCGGCTACGCGATCGTGGCTGGCGATCAGCTCTCCCACACTTGCCTCCCCGTCTTTGTTCCGGTCCATTGCAGCGATCGGCTCCGGCAGAACGCCGCGCGCGGCCTCCGCCGAGTCGAGGCTACCGTTTTTGTTGGTGTCGAGGCGGGCAAGCAACCTCCCGGATGCCTCTTTCGGACGGATTCCAAGCCCGCTGCCGGAATGGGGATACCCCGTAACGGCCCCCTGAGCCTTGGCCCATCGGAGGGTGGGTAATGTCCAGGTAGGCCACCCGTTGCTTCCGTGCGCCCCGGGATAGATCTGTTCCTTCAGGTTCAGCAGGCAGAGGTGGCCGAGTGCTTCGGAGCCGAAACCGCTTACTTCTATATCGTACTTGATAACGGAGAACGGTGTACTCGCGGGATTGGGCAAGGGCGCGAAGAAGTGCTGCTGGTGATCGAATCCCGGTCCCCAGGTGAGCACGGATCCCACGTTCAGCCCTTCGCCCTGTACCTGGCGGAACATGTCGGGCGGATCGACGCCGACTGTCGGCATGGAATAGTGCGCGCAGCCGGATGCATGGATGTGGTGGTCGCCGCTGAAATACCCGCGTTCGGCAGGGTTGATCCACCGCCCGAGCTTCACCGAGATTGCCGGAGCGCTGTTCTCCTCCTCGTCCAGACTGAGGGTGTCCTTCACCCATTTGTATTCAGGACCGCGGCCATAGTACATGGTAAACTCTCCCGGCGGAAGCAACACTGTTTCTCCATCCGCCCGGTAGATCTGTTTTTGGAAGAAAAGATCGGGTGCAAGCCTTTTTGGCTGAGGGGGGAAGACGTGTCCCTGGCGGTCGAGAAATTCGAGCCGCGCCGTGGTCGGCTTTCCATCGTAGTCGGTCACGTGTACCTTCACCTGCAGTGCGGGTTTCACCTGGAAGAGCACCGGCACTTCGCCGCGAAATCCGAGGTCCTGGGTCCCTTGTCCGGCATCGAAGGAGAGTGTGGCTTCGCGGGGCCCCTTTTCACTTGAATAGATCAGGGCGAGGGCATATTCCACTTCGAGTCCGCTGAGGTTGGGCGTCATCGGGGGTGAATCAAACATCTCCAGATCGAGGAAGCGATCTGTGCGTCCTTCCGTGTTTTCGTTTTCACGAAGGTGTTCCTGGTGCTCGCGCTGCATGCTGAGCTCGGCGACGCCCGCGTACACGGGGCCCGCCTGCGGGCTGGTGATCCGCAAGCGCTGGGTGCCCCGGCTCTCGTTCACAATCTTTATGATGGCAGGCGTATAGCCACTCTGTTGCAGAGTGGCCGGCCCCTGGCCACGCGTCGCCTTGACGCGCGCTTCCGGGTTGATGCCTACTATTGCCAGAACAAAAGGGTCGAGCAGTTGCTGCAGTTTTGCCGCATCCCGGCGCTGTCCGGCCTGCAGCAGGGCGTCGCGGGTTTCAGTGGGAAGGGGCGCGCCGAGATATTCCAGGGCGGAGATCAGGCGTTCGATGTTCGCCGCGAGGGGCTGCGCCTCGACAGCTCTCGGCTCAGAACCAGACGCTGATGGGATCTCACGTCCCGGACTTGCCTGATGGTGCTCATGCTGGGCGTTGACCGCCGACGGAGCAAGCACCGCGAGTGTAATTGCAAGGAATAGGTGGGACCAAATGGTGCGCATACAGGGCCGGTGTTAAAAGATCATTTTCCCTAACTTACTTATTTGCAGGAGCACTTCAAAGTAAAATAGCACGGCCGGCTGGGCGTTTACCTGATGGAAGGCAGGCTGGATTCACGAATGAAAAAGTACCCGGGGCGGGACTTGAACCCGCACAGCCATTTCTGGCCACAGGATTTTAAGTCCTGCGTGTCTACCAATTTCACCACCCGGGCAAATCTGTAGTCGGTAGTTGGTCGGTCCGAATCCAAGTTCTTGCAATCGTTACTGACTTGGCGCCACCCGTAACTTGTACCAACTCCAAAAAACAAACCCCCCTCCATGGGAGAAGGGTTTATCTGAGCGGGAAACGAGACTCGAACTCGCGACCCTCACCTTGGCAAGGTGATGCTCTACCAACTGAGCTACTCCCGCAAAATAATCCTTTTTTGTAGCAGGTGATGCTCTACCTCCCGATAGCTATCGGGATGAGCTACTCCCGCAAATATTCCTTTTTTGTAGGCAGGTGATGCTCTA
The DNA here is from genome assembly GCA_036383235.1 of Chryseosolibacter sp. Classification (GTDB taxonomy): domain Bacteria; phylum Bacteroidota; class Bacteroidia; order Cytophagales; family Cyclobacteriaceae; genus Chryseosolibacter. The sequence continues at coordinate 5,515 of DASVOT010000716.1, read as the reverse complement.
CCTCCCGATAACCATCGTCCCGATAGTTATCGGGATGGCTACTCCCGCTTTTTCCTCGAAAGGAAGGTGCAAATTTAAACGCGATTCCTAAATTTCCAAACGGGCCCTCAAGCTTTATCCGTAAAATGGCGCACGGTCTTCTCCTGCTGAAATTTGGCCTGGTTGAACGTTCCGGACTGCCCTTTGGGGATAGAAAGTGACTTCCAGTCTTTTCCTCTTATGATCTTGGCGATGTAGAGGATCTGCCCTATGTGCGAAGCGTAATGCGCCAACTGTCGCTGCAGGGCGTCCATGACCGTGTGGCCCTCATTGCGGATGTAAACGACCTTCTCCAGGTCCTTTTCACCAGCGCTGTCAATGGCCTCGAACACCTTCGCCCAACCATTTTCCCAGGCTTGCATCATCTCCGCCTTGCTGGCGTATCCCGTCTCGAATTCGGCGTCGCGGTCTCGCCACGGTTTCTCTCCGTCAGAAGTGAGAAAATCCGTAAACCTCGACAGCATGTTTCCGCTGAGGTGGTGCACAATGAGCGCAACGCTGTTGCTCGCCTCGTTGGGCCTCCAATTGATGTGCTCGTCACCGAGCTGATCAATCGCCTTTTCACCCATGCTTTTATAGTGCTGGAAAAGCTTTCGGGTGCCGCTCAGAAAATCTTTCATGGTGTTGGAGTTAAATTTCGCCTCAAAGTCCCGAAGACACTAAGGACCACAAAGAAATTCGCAGGTGGAAATGGCTCGAAAACCTTATCCCAAAAAGTGATCACCGATCAACGGCTACCGCCTCAACCGGCTGTTCCAACTCTTTCTTCAGCTGAAGCGCGTGCTGCTTATTCTTTGAATACTTGATGTGATTGGGGACGCCTTTAAGATCCCAGATAAGTCCGGTGGCCGACAACGCTTTCAGGAGATACCAGGTGATGTCGACTTCCCACCAGAAAAATCCCTGGCGGCTGGCGACTTCATAATAGTGGTGGTTGTTGTGCCATCCCTCGCCCAGCGTCAGGAGCGCGAGCCACAGGCTGTTCTTGGATTCTTCCCCCGTCTCATAGCGCTGCTTCCCGAACTTGTGCATGATGGAATTGATGGAGAATGTACCGTGATAGAGCAGAACGGTGCTGAGGAAAAATCCGATAAACAAAGTCGACAATCCCGCGGAGGTAAACATCAGGGTGATGCTTCCGCCGTTTACGATCGCGCCCAGGGCCGTGACAAACACGGCGAGGATGACGGGCGGAACGAGGTAATGCTTATTGAGCCACACCAGCTCGGGGTATTTGGCGTAGTCGCCGATGGTTTTGAAGTCCGTTTTTTTGAAGTCGGGTCCCACGATCCAACCCACGTGCGAGTACCAGAAGCCGTAGATCTTCATGGAGTGCGGGTCGGCCGGCGTGTCGCTGTGGCGGTGGTGGTGGCGGTGGTGGGCTGCCCACCAGAGCGCCCCCTTCTGTGCCGAAGTCTGCGCCATGAAGGCGATGATGAATTGAAACCAGCGCGAGGTCTTGTACGACTTGTGCGCGAAGTAGCGGTGATAGCCGCCGGTGACCCAGAACATTCTGATCACGTACAGGGCGGCGCACACGATCCAGTCGAAGAGGGTGGCGCCTGTCCAGATGGCTGCCAGGGGAATCAGGTGCACGACGGCAAACGCGATTTCCTGCTTGAGGATCGGTTTGCTTCTCACTTCGGGTGTTATGGTTGTCTCGCTCATTGTACTACAAACAGAAACAGGGGGCCATAAGGTTCGGCCGCGACGCGCGGTGTACCTTCTTTCACAAAGTTGGCAGGTTAATTTCAAATTGTCACAGTCACATCCATCAATTTTTGATGAATGTTCCTGAAATCCGGTGGATTATCTGAACGATTGTTAGGAAGGCGGCTGCAGGGATGATCGTTTCTCTCAGGGCATGTCTGCGACAAGCGCCGCCTGTACCGCCCGTAGTAGAGACAAGGCATGCCTTGTCTCTACTACGGCGTCTATGGCGTCTATAATGAATGATTTTAACAGATTGGACGCCAACAGGTTTGCGCCACCTTCCCCACACTTTTTACCGCCGGGAGCCGGGCCGTTCCAATTTTTTTTTATTTTTAGAAAAAAGACCTATGCGAATATTTACTATTCTCGTTCTGTATACAGTCTTCAGCTCTGCAATCGCGCAACAGAGCAAACCGATCCAGTTCGGCACGGTTACCTCTTCCGAAATGAAAATGTCTCTCTATGAAAAGGACACGACTGCGCCAGCCGTGATCCTGCATGATGAGGGATATTTCAATGGAAACCGGTTCGAATTCACACGGCACGTCAGGATTAAAATTCTTACCGAAGCCGGAACTTCATTCGGAAACTTCACGATCAGAGTCCCGTCAAAGAGTTACATGGATGGTTACACGTTCAACATGGAGAATGGCCTTCTGCGCAAAACCAAACTGGAAAGATCGAACATCTATAATGAGGAGATTGTCGACGGCTTCGACGTCTATAAAGTCTTCTTTCCCGCGGTAAAACCGGGGTCTGTAATAGACTTCCGATACACGCACATGGGCCTGCCTTTTGAATGGCGCTTCCAGGAAGTGATCCCGGTCGTCTATAACCACCTCACGCTGGAATCCACGAGTAATGTGTACTACAAGAAAGTCTTTTACGGACTCGAAAAAATAACGGAGGTAAAGGATAACGAATTCGTCGCCGAGAACATGCCGGCCATCAAGGTCGAGCCGCTGATGAATCATTATTCGAACTATGTGACACGGTTTCAGTTTGACGTGGAGACCGTCTCCTTCCCGCGATGGAATTTTTATCGCGACTTCTCCACCAAATGGGAAAAGGTCGGTAAACGGCTGATGGAACACGAGTTCTTCGGCGGTGTCATCAACGGCTGTGCCTTCCTGAATGAAAAAGCCCGGGAGATCGAGCAGGGAAAGGCTGCGATACCCGAAAAGATCAGTGCCGCAGTTGACTACATCCGTCAAAACATAAAGTGGAACAATAACTTCGGAGTGATTGCTCCCAAATCCTTTCGGGAAGATTTCAAAACAAACCACTCGGGGAATTCCGCGACCATCAACCTGCTGCTGATCACCCTGTTAAAGAAGTCAGGCGTTAAAGTATACCCCCTTGTGCTCAGCACGCGCGACAACGGAATGATCAATCCATTGAGCGCCTCGCTCAACAAGTTGAACTATGTCGTTGCCTTTGTAAAAGACGGGGATCGTTCCATACTGGTAGATGCCACGAATGCGCATACTGTACCGGGCATCCTGCCGGAGCACTGCCTTAACACCGTAGGCTGGGCCATCGAGGAAGGGGAGAGCGGCGAGCTCATTGATCTCACTCCGGGCCGGGCAAATATGCTTAAACGCTTTATCATGATAAAGCCGAACGAGTCCAACGAGCTGATCGCGGAGGTAACAAGCACGTACGGGGACTACGCCTACCTGGATTGGATTGCGGAGTTCGAAAAGAACGGTTCCGAGAAAAGCTATGGCGATGTCCTGAAAACGAAACATCCGGATGCGCAAATCGACAGCTATGCAGTCGTGTCGCAGGATACGGCCAACTTGAAGGCGTCCGAGCGCGCGGTCCTCAGCCTTTCCGGCACCCCTTCACTGGAAAGTATCGGTGACCGCGAATTTTCACTTAATCCATTTGTGTTCAACGATTTTGTGAATCCGTTCAGGTCAACCGGCAGGGCCTTCCCGATCGATTTCATTTACCCGCGCAAAAGGTCCGTCATCGTATCCATCGAGCTTCCCCCCGGGTATGAGCTGAAGAGCTGTCCGCAATCTTCCAGGATCGATTATCCAGGAGGCAAAGCCGCGTTCATATTCCTCAGCAGTGTTGCCAACAACCGGGTGAGCATCCGGTGCGACTTTACCGTCAGGCAGACCCTCTTCACCGAAGACGAGTACGAAACGATGAAAGCTTTTTTCACGGGAGTGATCAACAAGCTGAATGAGTCTGTGCAGATCGTAAACAAAACGTGATGCGTGCACTGGCAACCTTTCTTTTCTGCGCCTTTGTCCTTCCGCTTTACGCGAAGACGAGCGCAGTCCTTGATTCTTCGGTAACCCGGATCACCGTCAAGGGAGTCGATAAAATGTCTGTGACGGAATTCAGGCGATGGGAGATCCGCGACAAAGACGGGTATCGCTATTGCGTGTTTAACGATTACGAGAACGCGTTCCGCAAGGTGAAGAGTTTGCGGTATACGATCTACGACGCCAACGGCAACCGCGTAAAGCGATTCGGGCTTGGCGACGCCATGGATGTACAGTTCAATGCACCATATGAAGTGACGGACTCCAGGATGCTCTATCTCGATCCCGATTATCGCGGCTTCCCATTCTCCGTGGAAATAGAAACCGTGGTCGTGTGTGATCAGTTCCTCGATTTTCCGGACTGGATGCCGCGGTATTCGTACAACATGGAAGTAAAATTTGCAACGCTCGAGCTGGAATGTCCCTCCGGATACCGGTTCCGTTGCAAATCGTTCAACGGCAAGATTGACTCGACCACCGTTCAGCGCAGCGGTGAGAGAACGTACGTGTGGACGTTGAGAAACCTCGAAGCTACGGGGCCCTACCTGCACGAAAGTTCATTTGGAAAGGATCAGCCGCGGGTGAGCATTTCGCCGTTTGAGTTCAGCATGGGAGGCGTGAAAGGGAGCTATTCCAGCTGGGCGGAGTTTGGTGACTGGTACCTTGCGCTGAACAAGGAGCAATCTCCGTTGTCGGAAAAAACAAAACAGGACCTGCGCGGAATCAGGCAAAAGAGCGCAGACGAGCGTGAACTCATACGAAACGTCTACAAATACATGCAGCAGAAGACGAGGTATGTTTCTATCCAGCTGGGCATCGGCGGCTTTAAAGCCCTCCCTGTCGAAAAGGTAGACAGGAACGGCTATGGTGACTGCAAGGCTTTAAGTCAGTATATGCACGTGTTGCTGACGGAGGTGGGCGTTTCCTCGAACTACGTGCTTGCGAAGGCAGGCAGCGATGCTTCCGACGTCGTTGCTGACTTCCCCAGCAACCAGTTCAACCACATTTTCGTTGCCGTGCCGCTTGCGGCTGATACCACCTGGCTCGAGTGCACCAGTCAGATCACTCCGGCCTCCTATCTTGGAAGGTTTACGGATGACCGCAACGTTCTCTGGATCGCTCCCGGCAAAAGCGGGATCATTCGCACGCCATGTTTTACAGCACCCGAGAGTGTCTGCAAGAGCGCATCGGTCGTGCGCCTTGATCCGGAAGGAAATGCCGTGATGACGGTCAGCAGACGCCAGGGCGGGTTCTATTTTGACGAGATGGCCGCCTATAATAGTATGAGTGCGTCCCAGCAGGAGCGTTTTAACTCTTCAAAGTTTTCCTATCCCGATTTTGTCATCGGGTCGTTCAAATACAGCGTTCTCGGGGCTGACCGGCTGCTCGCGCTTGACTTTGGGCTGAAGGTGAACTCCCTTGCGAGGCGGGCGGGCGACAGGCTTCTTCTGCCATTGAATATTTTCCAGCCTGTGGACGGG
>DASVOT010000715.1:0-3653 GCA_036383235.1 Chryseosolibacter sp. | reverse complement strand
CTGTCCACCCAGCGCAATGCCGAAGCAGTGGCAGTGTAGCCCACTTGCTCCAAACTGGTCGGCGCGGAGGGCAACACGATGGTGCTGGCACTTTGGTACAGGTAGTCGCCATTGAAGGCGAGATACGCGAAGCCCTGGTTATCCAGCGTCGCGTCTTTAAGGTTGTAGAGATTTACGGCAGCCGGCACGTTGGTCTCCACGAAGGTAGCTCCGTTATCACGGGAGAGATACAACTTGTCCGGGTTTGAATTGTCGCTTAAGAGGATGTAGCCGTTCCTAAGGACAAAGAAGTCGTTGCTTTGGGGCACGGTGTAGGTGTTCCAGGTTACTCCACCGTCGGCAGAAACAGCTATCCTGTCAGACGATACCCCATAATTCTGGTAGACATAAAACTTGCCGTTGGCGGCCCTGACCTTATAGACGTCGTTGACCGGGATCGGCAGCGTCGTGATTTTTGTCGCGGCCGCGGCCGTAATCGCATTGCTCAGGTCATACGTAAAGTCAATACGATAGTAGGCATACGCGGAGGTGCCATAGTCATACAGATATATAAACATCCTGGTGGCTGACGCAAAGCAGGTAGAGGCTTCGTAGAGACTGAACTGAGCCGGTAGACCGGTAACAACGACGGCGGACGCCGTCCAGTTGTTGGCATCATTCGCAGAATAAAAAAGACTTATCGGGTAGCTGTTATTGGCGATGCCGAAAACTTTATCGGTATCCGCTGCGCCGGCCCAGATAAATCCTCCCGCCGGAGAAACAGGGTTCCAGGTAGTGCCCTGGTCCCACGACCGGTGAAGGACGTTATCGCTGGCAAGCGCATACAGGTTATACCCATTTGGGCTATTGAAGAAGTAATTCAGGCTGGAAGTCAACGTGGAGACGCTGGCCCAGCTGTTTCCCTGGTCGGTCGATTTTAGCACGCCTACGGAAGCGGTTCTTAAGTAGAGGTTGTTATTGTTGTCAGCGATGATCTGCTCGCCGGCCACGCTGGCCAGGCCCATGTTGTTTTCAGAAACGGAGGCGCCTCCCGTAGTGGTCTTAAACACGCCCGACTGAGAACCAAAAAATCCTGTGGCTGTCGTAGCACTCGGATAATCTTTTGCGGCTGCGCACAGTGCGCTGAGCGTGCCGGAGGGAAAATCCGTCGCCTGCAGCGCCCAGTTGGCTGCAGCAAGCGTTTTTGAATACAATTTGTGATTGACATTATCAACGAAAAACATTCCGAGACCATCGGCGGAAAATTCAATGAAGCTGTTTTGAAGGTTGCCATAGTCGCAAATGTTCAGATCAGTCATTTCGGCTGTCTTGACGCTCGTCCAGCTTGTACCATTGGTGGAAGAAAAAACGTCCTGTGTGGTTATCGCATAAACTTTTCCACCGACATTATCGCCATAAAGACCATGTACCTGATGGCCTGCGGGGATACCGCTTGATGTTTCCGTAAAAGAAACGCCACCGTTTGTGGATCGAAAGGGTCTTACCTCAAACGTGGCATTCTGATTGAGAATAAATATCTGGTCGACGGCGTTCACCTGCAGATACCTCCTGTCGACATTTCCCAGGGTACTGTTTCGGAGCGTCCAGGTCTGGCCATTATTGCTGGAAGTGTAAATGGCTCCATAGGCAAGCACAACGAGGTCGCCACTGGTTGGCATTCGCTTTAAGCGATAGGCATCCGAATACGGGCTGACATTCGTCATTCGTTCCTGAAAGGTTACCCCGCCATCAATCGATGCAAACAGATTGTAAGAACCGACCAGGAAGATGGTGTTATTCGTTATTTCAATATCGTTGAAACCAAAGTCACTCCCGGTGAACGCAAGCTGCTGCCAGCTGTTCCCGCTATCTTTCGAGATGAACGGCCTGCGGCTTCCATCAAGCAGGAAAATGTAATTGGTTGCCGGATCAATTTCTATATCCAGTATCTCGCCGCCCAGAGGACCATTCTTTTTCGTCCAGTTGACCACCGGAGTCTGCGCCTCGATGCAACAGGCAATCAGCAGAAGCGGTAAAAAAAGTAAACGTAATTTCATTTGCACGAACCGTTAGATGTTTTACTTCATTTATTGGGGATATCCGGGGAGCGGGATGAGGTTGCTGGTGGGTCCGCCATTATCTCCGCCTCCACCTCCACCACCGGCAAGCACAGCCACGGCGCCGCCCACGGCAAGAATAGGGACCACCTTCAGCAACAACGGAACCTTCCGCGTCACTGCAAAAGGGTGCGATACCGTGACGTTTTCGCCGTCCTTGGTATCAGTAATACGAAGGGTATAATCCTTCCCCAGAACCGCGCTGGCAGGAATAAAAAGTGAATAAGACCCGTTGTTGGGCTGGTTGACCTGACTGCTGACAGGCGTTCCGTTTTTGAGCAACTCAATGTTGATGGGGTTGCTGTTACCCGGCTTCCAGGTGAGCAAGTGATTTTTGCCACGCTTGAACTTATCACCTTCGGAGATGCTGTTGATCTTGGCAACAGGCACAAACATCTTGCCCCTGATCTCCAGTGATAATTTGCCTTTATAGGGACTGAGCTCTTCGCGGATATTCCATTCGATCTTTTTGTTGGGGCCGGCCTTGACTTCATTGCCGACGTCGCCCTTCACTTTTGTGAGCGCGGTAGCAAAATTGCTTTGCGAGGCGTAAAGGTTGATCTGATATTCATTGGCCGGGTTGCTGTCTTCGAGATCGTAGTAAACGATGATCTTTTCTCCGGCCAGCTCGACTTTCTTGATCGATGCTCTCTGGGCGTGCGCAAGTGTTGCCGCTACCAAAAGCACCGCAATTAGCATAATTCTCATACCATCAGGGATTAGGAACAATAAAACTAGCTAAAAGGCGGCTTATATCGAAGAGGGCTGTAAACAAAAACTTCTTGCAGCCTGGAGCTCCGGCTTTCCAGGTGCATTGTCTATGCCTCATCTCTTCAAATTGTAACCCTTTCGTTCGGCGATCTCGCGAAAGGTGTAGATAAACCTCCACGCGCAGAAGCGTGAAAAAGGAAAGGAAGCGTGTCAGAACTCAGGTTTCCTGAGACCCGGTTTACGGTGCAGGCCGGTATTGAAGGGAAGAATAAAGAGGCCGCATTTTGAGACAGCCTCTTCTTCGCGGAGTGAAGGGGAGCGTTTACTTCATCACAAAAATAAAATCACTTCCCGGGGCATTGTCTCCGAACTCTCCGAACCTCGGCTGGATCTTCAGCTTCTCCACATAGGAATACAATTCAGGCAGCGTCAGGACGCCGTCTCTTCCACCGCGCGAACGGAGCGCTTCGATGAAATTTTTTGCAAACGGCGAATGCTTCCCTGGAATCCCATCGGAAACGTAAGTCTTCCCACCCGAGGTGAGATAGCGTCGGGTCTTGTACGTGAGCTTGCGGGTAATGAATTCGGCCTTGCTCTGCTCGCGGTAGACTTCCTCTTCGCCTCCCCGTGACGAGGCGAGCAGGGCGTCGAAGGTTCCTCCAAAACAGACATCCATTGCGAGGAAGATGTGATCGCAGGGAATGTTGTTGACGATGGAACGAAGGCGGTTATGCGACAGGTAAGTCGTTTTCCCCACATCGTTCACCTGCGATTCACGCGTCACGACAAAGCCCTCGCCGAATGTCTGGTCATAGGTTCCGTGCCCTGCGAAGAAGATGAAGACCT
>DASVOT010000714.1:0-5658 GCA_036383235.1 Chryseosolibacter sp. | reverse complement strand
TATAGTAGAGGTCCGCTTTAAAAATGGAAGGAAAGACTTTTTCAAAAACGCGGAGGGTCTGACCCTGAACACCGGCGATGCGGTCATCGTCGAAGTTCCCAACGGACATCACCTTGGTTACGTCTCCATGCAGGGCGAGCTGGTCAGGCTTCAGATGCAGAAAAAGAAAATCGCCAACGACAGCCAGATCAAGAAGATCTACAGGATCGCCCATCAACGGGACCTGGAAAAGGCCGCGGAAGTTCAGAAGCGCGAGCTACCCACTCTTTACCGCACGCGTGAGATCATCCGTAACCTGAAGCTCGAGATGAAGCTTTCGGATATCGAGTACCAGGCGGACAATACAAAGGCAACGTTCTTTTACTCCGCCGATGACAGAGTCGATTTCAGGGAGCTTATAAAAATACTGGCCGGCGAATTCAGGATCCGGGTTGAAATGCGCCAGATCAGCCTGCGGCAGGAGGCGGGAAGACTGGGCGGCATCGGCGTATGCGGCCGGGAGCTCTGTTGCGCTACGTGGCTGAGCGAATTCAAGAACGTTGCCACCAGCGCCGCGCGCTACCAGAATCTTTCCCTCAACCCCAGCAAGCTCTCGGGCCAATGCGGCCGCCTGAAGTGCTGCCTCAACTACGAGTTGGAAACCTATATGGAAGCGTTGGAAGATATCCCGAAAATTGAGGGGCCCCTCCTGACAGAGAAAGGCGAAGCCACCCTTCAAAAAACAGATATCTTCAGGAAGATCATGTGGTTTGGCTTCAGCGAAGAGAATACCTGGTATCCGTTGAATGTATCGCGGGTAAACGACATTCTGCAGCTGAACCGGGAAGGCAAGAAACCCGCGACCCTTGAAAAAGATGAAGTGGAAGAAAAAGCAACGGTGCAGGTACTGAACAGCGACCTCCAGCGAATGGATCAGAAATACCGCAACAAGGGCAAAAAGAAAAAGAAGAAGAGAAGGGGTCCCGGAGACCGCCCGGGAGAAAGACGCAACCCGAACGCCGATCGCAATAGCAATAAACCGCGCAATTGAGAATGAGATCTTTTCTGGGTTTCGCCGTCATGGTCGTCATTCTCCTTTCATGTGATGAGGAGCGCCTCTATGAGAAAAACTTTGATTTCCCCTCGCGCGAATGGATGGTGACTGACAGACCTGAATTCGAATTTCAAATTGACGATACGCTCCAGGCCTATAACATCTACTGTAACCTCAGGAACAGCCTGGCGTATCCGTATGCCAGGATATTCATCACGTATTACCTCAAAGATTCCGCTGACGCGGTATTGGAAAAAAAACTCGTGAGCGACCTTTTGTTCAACGACAAGACGGGTGAACCGTTTGGCAACAGCGGCCTGGGAGATATCTATGACCACAGCATCCCGTTGAAACAAAATTACCGGTTCCCGAGGTCCGGCAGATACAAGATGGCCTTTGAACAGTTTATGCGGACCGATACGCTTTCGGGAGTTCTCGCCGTGGGACTGAGAGTCGAGAAAAACATTTCCGCCAAATGATCGCGATGGCGGCGGTCGGGGAGATCATCCCACCGCAGTTTCATGGAACGAGTTTTCATCGAGGTATTTCTCGCTGATTTCGACAATTTCCGAAGGAGTGATGTTTTCGATCCGTTCAATCATCTGCTGATAGTGGTCCGGTCCGAGGTTGAAAAGGTGAATGGTCTTAATCTTTTCGGCGTGAGCAAACGGCGTGGTGATCTCCGATTGAAGGCTTCCGATAAAATGGTTTCGTGTCGTCGTCAGCTCGGCGTCGGGCACTTTCGTCGTCCGCAGCCTCTTTAGTTCTTTCCTGATCTCCTCGAAAGTGAGGTCCACATTTTCTTTATTGACATCGGCGCCTATGAGCAGGTAGCTGTTGTGACGGAGCGCGTGCAGCGAAGCGCCGATCCCGTACGTGAGGCCTTTTTCCTCCCGGATGTTCTTCATGAGTCGGGATCCGAAATACCCGCCGAGAATGTGGCTCACAAACAGCAGCGGAACATAATCGGAATGGGAGCGCATCAGGGACCGGCCGCCCATCCTCAGGGATGATTGGACGCTGTCTTTCTTTTTCACGCGCTGGCGTTTTTCGCCTGGTGCGATCGCGTGATCAACGCGTTGCCGTTTCGTTCCTGCTGCCGCCTTCGCAAAGGTTTTAAGTATGAGCGCTTTGTTGTCTGCTTCTATTTTTCCGGAAACGAACAGGGTGGCGGAGTTAATGTATTGTGAAAAATGACTTTGCAGGTGGGAGATTTCCAGCGCGTTTGCCTCCGGTTCTTCCAGGTCGCTGCCGTAAGGGTGATGCTCTCCAAACAGACTTTTTCTGAACACCTTCGAGGCTACGTAGCTGGTCTTTTCATTATTGACCCTCAGGTTCTGGATGAAGACCGATCGCGCCTGCTGGAACTCCTTCTCCGGAAAAGTCGGTTCGGAAAGTATTTCCATGAGAAGCTCAAGGACGGGAGCGAGGTTTCGGGTCAGCGAGTAAAGAGCGATGGATACGAAGTCAACGCCTGCGTGAACTTCAAGGTGCGCTCCATACCGGTCGAAGAGCTGCGCGATGTCGAAGCTGTTTTTTCCGCGCGTTCCCTTTGAGAGGAGGTGCGAAGTAAAATAGGCGGCACCGGGCGTCCGTTCAAACCACTTGCCAGCATCAAAGATCAGTTCGATCTTCAGAACGTCCTGCGAGCCGCCGGAGACAAAAAAAACACGGACGCCATTCGGCAACGCGTTTTCTTCAGGCCGGATCAGATTAAATGAAGAACTGCTGACGAACGGAGGGGCGGCTTTTCTATTGAGCATGATCGGTCACGGATTCCTCTTCCTGCGCGGTAGTCGAGCTGATATGCATGAGAAGCGTGAAGCGCAGCGTCTCCGCCAGCGGGTGCTCGCGCTGGTTGGTCGGCACGACGTAAGCCACGTCGATGCCGAAATTGTTTTTCCTGAATCCAAGGCCCAGCGTCATGTATTTGCGATTGCCTTTATTCACATTTTCGTTAAAGTACCCGATCCGGCCCGCAAAAATATTCCGGTACCAGTACTCCACTCCCGCCGAGGTCATGAACTCTTCGAGCTCCTCCCGGAAGCCGCCCGGAGCATCGGAAAAAGATCCGAACATCCCGCTCAGAAGGGAGACGGTATCGCGGTTTGCGCCGGGACTGGGCACCATGAGCTTGTTGAAGTCGAGAACAAACGTAATGCTGTTGTACGGATCCAGTTCCGTTGTGTAGGCGCCGCCAACCCGCAGGTTGGTCGGAAGGAAGTCCTTGTTGTTGTTGTCGGTGTAGGAGATCTTGGCGCCGATGTTTGAAATCTGAGCGCCCAGGGAGAGAGTGGAATTGCGGGTGGTCTGCAAGGGTTTCGTGTAGTATACTCCGATGTCTGCCGCCACGCTGTTTCCCGCCTGTGCATCGGAGCCCGTGAAAGCCCCCGTCAGGTTCGAATGGATATATCGGGCGGATATGCCTAAACTGAAATTGTCAGTGAGCATTCTTGAGTAGGTGCCGTCAAGAGCCCACTCCTTCGGGTTGAAGTCTCCGAGAGGCTCGTTGTTGTTTCCCCGGAAGCTGATTTCGCCCAGGTCGAAGTATTTGAGGGAGACACCGATGGCCTGCTCGCGATCTATCTTGTAAAAGCCGGCAAGGGAAGAAATCCACATGTCGTTTACAATCTTTCCAAGCCAGGGGGTATAAGAGAAACTTCCGCCGAATTTTTTGTTGTCGATAAAGACGAGTTTTCCCGCATTCCAGTAAGCGGCATTGGCATCCGGCGAAGTGGCTACCCCTCCATCTCCAAGGGCCGCATGCCGCGCGTCAGGAGTGATTCCTACAAAAGGTACCGCGGTGGTGATGGCCCGCTGCTGGCCCACCAGCTGACCCGGCTGAGTCACCGTAGTCTGAGAAAAAACCTGTAATGCCGGAAATGCAAACAATAGGAGGAGAAAGCCTTCTCTTAGGTTCATTATGTTATTTTGAGGGGTTAAAGATAGTCAATTCACGACAATTAGTTTGGTAACACGCTCATTTTTAGAGCCATTGGTCATTGAACGAACAACTAAGCGCGCCAAGTATAGTCCAGGCGGCAGTTTTTTGCCTGCATCTTCGAAAGCGTCTAATTCCATTAAATTTATGTGGTATTCACTTTCCGGAATAAACATTTCCGCTGATTTTACAAGCTCTCCCAGCTCTGAATAGATAAATAACTGTGCCCTGAGATCATCGCCCGACCGGTTGTGATTAAAAAAAAGCGTCGTACTCGTACCAAACGGATTCGGGTAATTTCCAAAATCTTCAATGACCAGGCCTTCCCCATCCGTCACGACGAACGCGATCGTTGCCTCCGCGGGATTGTTGTACACATCCCAGGCTTTCACGGTAAGCGTGTGTTTCCCGGGCGCGAGGCCAAGGATCGGAAACCGGATGGATCCTTTCTTATAAGTATCCACATCGCTTACATAGTAATCGTTCAGCACAAAGGTCGCGGCATCGTCATCGAGTTGCGCGATGATGCTGTTGCCGATTCCGTAGCCGGAAATATTGATGCCATTCTCATCCTGCAGTCGTGCAATAAGATACGTGTCAGACGTGGTAACCCCGCCGCCGATGAACGTGGTATCACCCATGAACAGCTCTATCAAAGGAGGCCACGCATCTCCGGCCGGGTTGCGTTCACTGCCACCGATGGGGCTGGCGTAAACTCCTTTCGCGTCGGCACCGGAAGCGGGATCAAATGCGTAAAAACTGAATTTTCCTTTCCCAATCTGATAGGCAATATTTTTCGGCATCACAAAACTGAACTCAAACACACCCTGGCTTACCGTTGCGCGGCCTCTGAAGACCGCATTCTCCCATTGCGAATACTGAAACGGCGGATCATTTTTCCCAATGGTAACGAACTCCTCCTCCTTGTCGAAGAGCGTCGCTTCAACCACCCCGTTGAAAGACGCGAGCACTTGCCCGTCGGCGCCTTCCACCCGGCCCCTGGCCGTCACCGTTGACAGCGCTTTCAAGGTGTCAGAACCGCCGGCGGTTTTTACTTCGGTCACCCCGATGGAGTATTCCGGAAGCGCCAGCACCATCGACGGATCGCCGATAAGCGAAAAATTCCGGTTTGCCACCCCGCTCGTGCTGTTGTTTTTTGTCTGCCGGAATACTTCGCCGATCGTCGGGTAGCCCTCTGCAGTCTCATTGAAAAGCGCGCTGTAAAAGGCTTCGTTCAGGTTGAAATTTGTGGTGGCGTTCACAGGGCGGGCTGTCGTGACAAGGCCAATCGTTCCGCCGTTTTTTTTCGTCACCGAACGCTCGGCGCTCGAAATCAGTTGCGGATCATCCTGCCTGCCGAACTCGCACGTAGCGGTGACGAGAAACGGATAGCGGTCGTTGGACAGACCTTCGATGGTTTTCTCTGTAAAAATCCTTTCGTCTGTCCAGATCACTTCCGAACCGTGACCGGTGAAATTGATGATGATCGCGCCCTGGTCAAAACACCTCTTGATATCATCCTCCATTTCGGGAACCGTTTCGCCGTTGGGCTGCACCTTCTTCTTGTAGGAGCCCATGAAGATCCTCGTTGCGTCAAAGGCGGGGTAATCTGTTTCAATGCCGGTCGCTAACTGGTCCGCCTGGTACTGGTGGAGGCTCGTGAAGTCGTCGTCGCTGTTGCCAT
>DASVOT010000713.1:0-5564 GCA_036383235.1 Chryseosolibacter sp. | reverse complement strand
CTTATAACGTCATCAAGGCGCCCAAGGAACTATACCTTGCCCTTGAAACGGGGCACTGGACCTACCCGGAACAACGGGAAAAAGCCAGCGAATGGATCATGGAAAAACTTCAGGGCAAAGAATGGAAACCGTAGAAAAAGTTACAGCACCGTCCCCGGCCAAAGGTCAGTCAGCCAGGGAACAAACCGTCGCCGGCCAGCGCCTCTTCTCACTGGATGCGCTGCGCGGGTTCGATATGATCTGGATTATGGGCGCGGAGGAGATATTCCACTCCCTTGCGAAAGCTACCGGCTCGCCCCTCATGGAAACGATATCGTTCCAGTTCACGCATCCCCAGTGGCATGGATTCAGAATATACGACCTGATCTTTCCGCTGTTCCTGTTTATGGCCGGCGTTGCCACGCCCTATTCTATAGGAAGGTCCCTCGAGAAAGGTAAAACCAGGGAAGAACTCCTGGTACGGGTAATAAAAAGAGGCCTCATCCTCGTGCTGCTGGGTATCATCGTCAACAACGGCATCGTCTTCAAACCGCTTTCCGAGATGCGCATCGCCAGCGTCCTCGGCCGGATCGGTCTGGCCTACATGTTTGCAAACATTATCTATTTGTATTCGAGCTTCCGGGCGCAGGTGATCTGGTTTGTGAGCCTGCTGATCGGTTACTGGCTGTTGCTGCGCTTTAATTCCGCCCCGGGATTTCCCATGGGCGACCTGACGATGGAAGGGAATTTCGCCTCCTATATCGACCGCCACATCGTCCCCGGCAAATTGTACCTGGGCATCCACGACCCCGAAGGCATCGTGTCCACCATACCGGCCATCAGCACCGGCCTGCTGGGAATCTTCGCAGGCAATCTTTTGAAGAACAACCCCATGGCTATGGGCAGGAAAGCGCTGTACCTCCTCGTTGCCGGAGTTATTTCATTGATCCTTGCGCAGCTGTGGAACCTGGCCTTCCCGATCAACAAAAATCTCTGGACCAGCTCCTTTGTTTTGCACGCGGGCGGCATCAGCCTCATCCTCCTGAGTATTTTTTACTACGTCATCGACGTCAAAGGCTACCGGAAATGGGCGTTCTTCTTTGCGGTCATCGGCATGAACTCCATCCTCATTTACATGTCGGGCAGGTTCATCAACTGGGGGTATACCAACAAGGCGGTCTTCGGATGGCTGGGCGACCTGATCGGCGATCCCTATAACATCGTGATGATGGCCATTTGTTACGTGATGGTAAAATGGACGTTTTTATATTTCCTTTACAAAAAACGCGTATTCCTGCGCGTATAAGAATCAGACACGAATACTAATCACAAACATAATTGCATGAACGATCACAATAAGACCCGCAGGGATTTTCTTAAAAAGGCAGGCGTGGGAAGCGTACTTGGACTCGGCTTCCCGCAGATTGTTGCGGACGCGTACGCGGGCGGGAGGCCGGCAAAGATATCGATCGCGAAGGATGACGTGATCTTGTTCCAGGGTGATTCAATTACCGATTCGGGCCGTAACCGGGAAACGAATGGTCCCAACAATCCCCGGGCGCTGGGCAATGGCTATGCCCTCCTCGCCACCTCCGAATTGCTGTACAACCACGCCGGAAAAAATATTCAGATCTACAACAGGGGCATCAGTGGCAACAAAGTCTACCAGCTGGCCGACCGCTGGGATGCCGACTGCCTCGAGCTTAAACCGACGATCCTCAGTATCCTCATCGGGGTGAACGATTTCTGGCACACGCTCGACGGGAAATACGACGGCACTATAGAGACGTACCGGAACGATTTCAGGGCGCTGCTGCAACGAACGAAAGAAGCACTGCCCGCCGTCAGGCTTGTCATCGGCGAGCCGTTCGCTGTGAAAGGGGTTAAGGCCGTGGACGACAGCTGGTTTCCCCGCTTCACCGAATACCAGGAAGCGGCCAGGGAAATCGCCGGACAGTTCAACGCCTCCTTCATTCCCTATCAAAGTATCTTCGACCGCGCGGTCAAGAGTGCTCCGGGCTCTTATTGGACCGGTGACGGCGTCCATCCCTCGCTCGCCGGGTGCAAGCTCATGACCCATGCCTGGATGGAAGCGTTCAAATAAATTGCTATACCCTTATACCTTATACCCTTATACCTCAGTTAATCCTCCTTATCCTGTGATTATAGTGGTCGCCGACATAGACCACACCCTGGCGATCGATGGCGACACCGTATGGATAATGGAATTCCGCTTCGGCGGGGGTTCCGTCAGCAAAACCTTTCCGCAGGTTGCCGGCAATCTTCTGAACCGCGCCGGAGGGCGATACCATGCGCACGCAATTGTTCAGGTAGTCTGCAACGTAGAGGTTACCGGCCGCGTCCATCGCGATTGCACCCGGTGCATTGAACTCGGCGTTCTTTCCCACTCCGTCGCAAAAACTGAATTTACCGTTGCCGGCCAGCGTCGTCACCTGCCCATCTCTCGTGATCTTCCGGATGCTGCTGTTTCCCTCGTCTCCAACGTAGATGCTGCCCTCGGCGTCGACGACAATTCCGATAGGAACATAAAATTCCGCTTCGGAAGCGCTGCCATCGACAAATCCGTCATGCCCGTTGCCGGCAATCGTCGAGACCGACCCATCGGGAGCGATCTTCCGGATCCGGTAGTTGTAGGAATCGGCGACGTACACATTATTGCTGCTGTCCACGGCTATACCATTGGGAGAATTGAACATTGCCAGCGCACCCAGCCCATCCGCAAATCCCTTCCTTTTCCCGGCAAACGTCGTGACGATGCCATCGGGGGAGATCTTCCGGATCCGGTGGTTCCCTGAGTCGCCGACGTACATGTTGCCCGCTCCGTCAAACGCCAAACCGTATGGATTGTTGAACGTCGCTTCCAGCCTGTCTCCATCGCTTGACCCGGCGACACCTGTGCCGGCAAAAGTGCTGACCATTCCGTCAGGGGTGATCTTGCGAATACTGTGATTCGCGTAGTCCGCCACGAAAAGATTGCCTGCCTCGTCCACCACCAGTCCGCAGGGATAATTGAATTTTGCAACCGCGCCCCCGCCATCCTGAAGCCCGGGCGTGCCAGTTCCGGCCACCGTGCTCACGTTGACAAAGCGGTTGCGGTGCAGATCATGATCCGCACACGAGGTAAAAATAAAGACGACGGCAAAAAAATATGCTGCGTGTTGCGATGGGCGCAGCGGCGTGGTAAGAGATGCAACGGTCATGTTTGAAGGTATGCGTTAGTTTCTGTCCGGCATGATCCGCTCCCCCCTGACCGTCCTGAACATCGATTCCCATTCCGAGCGGGTCCATCCGAATGCACCTCGTGAGAAAAAAATGATACCACAACGGGGCTCCCGGCGGTATTTCTTTTCGGAGATCCCTTTTTTTCTTCCCGAAAAAGCAAAATGATGATCAAGTTGTATGGTTCTCCTGTTGTCCGGGGACCCTTGACGTGTTTTTTCCTCAGGCATGCACCTCCCGAACGATGACACGAGGTGTGCTAAAAGACAAAAAGTGGAATTTTTTTCCGCAATCGTTAGAAATGCCGGATGCGTTTCAGGAATGCGGTTTCCCACTTTTTTTCGGAGAATCCCGCAATCGTTGTTTCTGACAATCGTCTTCCGGAAGGCCTCCCGGATTCCCCGACGGTCGGTGATGGCCGTTAAATTCGCGCACCCAATTGAGGTTTGGCGGGACGCAGGTTCTCCTGAAGATCAGTCCCGAATGGATGGCGCCGGAGGTTCGAACTACAGGCGCAAAATGTCGGAAACAAAAAATAAACTATGAACAAACTTTTGTTGATCGCTTCTGTACTCGTATGCCTTGTCATCTTTATGGGTGCGTCGGATTTCCGCAGTCCCCGCGACCGACAGCAGTCGCCGCTCCGCCCTCGAAACTGCACAGGCTCTACCATCATCGAGTACGGCAAGGCCTTCAATTGCAAAGGCGACACCATCAGGCTCATCCATGAAAACGGATTCGGCCAAATCAGCGCCACCCGCTGAAATCACACCCCACCGCCCTGGCTACACTAACGTATGACGCCCTCCCGGGCCAACATTGTTACCTGGTAACAACTCTCCCACTATGCTCTGACCCCCTATCCCCTATACCCTATATCCGTAGTTCCGTATTTCCATATATCCGTATATCCGTATATCCTATACCCCAAGTTTTTTGCCACGAAGACACCAAGACACCAAGGAGCACTAAGTTAACTGACCACTCCGTCGCGAAATCTCATCCCTCTCTATCTTTTTACTCCAATATCTCCTTTATCACCATATATCCATATATCCGATACCCTTATACCCTATACCTTAGCTCCGTGTATCCATAGCTCCGTATATCCGTACATCCTATACCCCAAGTTTTTTGCCACGAAGACACCAAGACACCAGGGAGCACTAAGTTAACTGACCACTCCGTTGCGAAAATCTCATCCCTCTCTATCTTTTTACTCCAATATCTCCTTATCACCATATATCCATATATCCGATACCCTTATACCATATACCTTAGCTCCGTATATCCATAGCTCCGTATATCCGTACATCCTATACCCCAAGTTTTTTGCCACGAAGACACCAAGACACAGAGGAGCACTAAGTTAACTGACCACTCCGTCGCGAAATCTCTATCTCTCTCTATCTTTTTACTCCAATATCCTCTTATCACCATATATCCATATATCCCTATATCCATATATCCGATACCCTATACCTTATACCCTATACCTTAGCTCCGTATTTCCCTATATCCGTATATCCATAGATCCGTATATCCATAGATCCGTATATCCATAGATCCGTATATCCATAGATCCGTATATCCATAATAAATGTATTTTCTACCTTTATTCCCTCCCCATTTTCTTTTCTCCTTTTTTTAACTCAATTTACTGGCATTACAACATGCTATGAAACCATCACCGATACGATTGCTGGCCGTTCTGCTGGCTGCCTCTCTCTTTTCCTGTCAGCCGGAGAAAAGCGGTCCGCGAAGAATTGAGATCCTGTTTCTCGGCCACAACAGCGAGCACCACAATTCCGCGCGCTACCTCCCGATTCTGGGCTCGGCTCTTTCAAGGGAGGGCATCAATTTCACTTACACCGATGATCCGGAAGATCTCAACAAAGCGACGCTCGCCGACTATGACGCGGTGATGATCTATGCCAACCACGAGAAGATCACGCCTGCGCAGGAGGAGGCGCTGCTGGATTTTGTCGAACAGGGCAAAGGATTTATCCCTGTTCATTGCGCGAGTTTTTGTTTTCAGAATTCGCCGAAATATATCAGCCTGGTGGGAGGCCAGTTCCTCAAGCACGATACCGCCACATTTGTAGCCACGATCGTCAACCATGATCACCTGGCCATCCAGTCGGTGGACACCTTCTCAACCTGGGATGAGACCTACGTCCACGACAAACTAACCGACGACCGCACGGTGTTGATGGAGCGCGTGGAAGGCGACCACCGCGAGCCCTGGACCTGGGTGAAGGAGCAGGGAAAAGGAAGGGTCTTCTATACTGCATACGGCCATGACGAGCGCACCTGGAACAATCCCGGCTTTCAGAAATTGATCC
>DASVOT010000712.1:0-11348 GCA_036383235.1 Chryseosolibacter sp. | reverse complement strand
GAAACATTGAGCCGGTCGATCGATTGATTGAAAATCAGCTGGCTATCCACCTTCATTTGGATGTAGTTTACGCCGCCGAAAAACCTGCTGCCGGGGGCCAGCCTGTCCTTGGCCAGGATTTCGACACCGATATTGCCCGTGGCGAGGATCGGAACTTCCAGCAGGTAATCATCGCCAACTCGTTTCGCATAGAATTCAAATCTTCCGAAGCGATCGTTGATACGGGAATTGATATCGAGCGTGACGAGCGCGACCTTTTCCACAGACGGGGGAAGGTCATCCTTGATTTCAGGGAAGCTTTCAACCCTGAGAGGATTGAGGGCGAAATTATTTTTGTCCCGGATATCAAAGTGGAGATGAGGTCCTCCCGAAGAGCCCGAGTTGCCTGAGAATGCGATGGTATCACCCTGTTTAACGGGAAACTCCCCCGGTTTGAAGGTCAGGCTGATATTGGCGGACCTTCTGCGGTAGTGTTCCTTGAGGACAAACTCTGCCAGGTTGCCCTTGAACCTGTCGAGATGCCCGTAAAGAGTGGTGTAGCCATCCGGATGCGTGATGTAAATAACATTTCCATATCCGGTCGGACCGACGGAAACGCGCGAGATATAGCCGCTCTTCGAAGCCAGCACGGGCAACCCGATGACATTATTCGTCCGGATGTCAACACCTGAGTGGAAGTGAGTGTCTCTCAGCTCACCCATTGTCCCGGCAAGGGAGCCTGGCAACCCGGGATTAATGGGATACAAAAAGTTTTCGCCGGCCGGGAATTTCTCTTCCGGCAGGCTGAATTGCGCTGAGGAAAAAAATGGACAAACCGTTGCTATACAAGCAATAAGCGCCCTACTTAACTTCAAATTCCAGTAATTTTTCATTTTCAATAAATGCTGCCAATGTATCACCCGCCTGTACGGGGCCCACTCCTTTTGGAGTCCCCGTAAAAATCAAATCGCCGGTGCGCAGAGTAAAAAATCTTGAGAGATACGAAATTATGTAATCAAAGCTGAAAATCATAAGCTTTGTATTGCCTTGCTGGCGAATACCGCCATTAATCGTTAAGCTGAAGTTTATATCTTTTAAATCCTTAAAATCGGTTACCGGGATAAACTTATCAGAAACGGGCGCGGAGCCATTGAACCCCTTGGCGATATCCCAGGGCAATCCCTTCTCCTTCGCTTTCTGCTGCAAGTCCCGT
Source organism: Chryseosolibacter sp. (assembly GCA_036383235.1). Lineage (GTDB taxonomy): Bacteria > Bacteroidota > Bacteroidia > Cytophagales > Cyclobacteriaceae > Chryseosolibacter. The sequence goes on along the minus strand of DASVOT010000712.1, from coordinate 10,156 downwards.
GCCGTGAAGTCGATGCCGACCGCGAGCGCATCGTAGTATTTCGAAGCAAATTTGTCCTGGATATTCTTGCCGTCCTTGCAGATACGAAGCACAAGCTCGACTTCGTGGTGGACGTCCTTTGAGAAATCGGGAAGGTAGAAAGGAGCGTTATTTCGCAGGAGGGCGGTATCTGGCTTGGTAAAAATCACCGGTTCTTCCGGCCGTTCATTATTCAATTCCCTGATATGTTCTGCATAATTGCGCCCGATAGCGAATATTCTCATTAAAAAATTTATTTAGATAAAGCTTTCTGGCATAAATCTAGTAAAACCATAAACCTGTTACATTTGAAAAATTGATTAAATAATACATCCATGATTAAACGGGTAATTGCATTTTCTCTTTTTGGGTTACTGTTGTATGCCTGTACACGAGTGGCTGTCACGGGGCGGCAGCAGCTAAACCTGGTTTCAAACAGCGAAATCATACCGATGGCCGATCAGCAATACGATTCGGTCATCAGAACGGCGAGGTTATCGAACAACCAGCAACAGACCGCGATGGTGAAAAACGTAGGCACACGCATCGAGAAGGCCGTTGAGCGCTATATGGCGGAGCATAATGCATCTTCTGAGCTTGAGGGCTTTCAATGGGAATTCAACCTGATTGACGATCCAAAAACTGTAAACGCCTGGTGCATGCCCGGCGGAAAGGTGGCATTCTATACCGGCATTATGCCCATCTGCCAGGATGAGGCCGGCGTGGCTGTTGTCATGGGGCATGAGGTGGCCCACGCTATTGCCAACCACGCGCGCGAGCGCATGAGTCAGGGGCTGATTGCAAACGGCCTTTTGGGAACGTTGGGCGCGGCTTTGGGCCAGAATCCTACATTGACACAACAGGTTTTCATGCAGGCGGTGGGCGTGGGCGCGCAACTCGGAATGTTGAAGTTTTCGCGGCAGCACGAATCTGAAGCGGACAGGATCGGGTTGATTTTCATGGCGATGGCCGGTTATGATCCTCACGAGGCGCCGCGCTTCTGGGAACGGATGGTTGCGCAGAGCGGAGGCGGCGAGCCGCCCGAGTTCCTCTCGACCCACCCTTCACATGCATCCAGGATTCAAGATCTCAACAAGGAGATGCCGGAGGCGATGAAATACTACAAGAAATAACCAGGGCGTGGACAAAGCACTTTGTCCACGCCTTATTCATTACCTTTTAAATCCGCGCAGTTTAATTTCGGTCAGCTTCCGTTTAGTGTCCTGGGGAAAATCGCCGTTCATCATCCAGTCGTAATAGGCGGGTTCGTCTTTCAGGACAGCCGTGACTTTCTTGCCTTTATGCTTTCCAAAGTTAAAGATCTCTTCCCCTTTTTCATTCCGGATCATTCGACCGGCGAGGTCGACCATGTCCGCCGAAATCAGCTGTCCCAGAACCTCCATGTCGTTGCGGATCACGCCTACTTTGCGGCCGGACGCATCCGTTACATCCTGTCCGTCGTATTTTTGCAGCTGGGCAAGCAGGACCTGCATGGAGGCTTCTGTATCCGCTTCAGCGGTGTGTGAGTCCTCCATTTCTTTTTGCATATAAAACCGGTAGGCGGCGGCGAGAGTCCGTTTCTCCATCAGGTGAAAGATCTTCTGCGAGTCGATAATCTTCTTTTTCTGATAGTCGAACTCAACGTTGGCGCGTATGAATTCCTCCACAAGCATAGGCACATCCATTTTCAGGATGGAGAAACCCGCCAGGTCGGCGCCTTCCAGAAAACGCGCATAGTCGCGGGCCACTTCCTTGAACGTGGGTTTGTCTTTTACATCCGCGTCGTGAATCCCATGGAAGGCCGAACTCTCGGGTGGGATGGGGATGGTCGGGTTGAGCAGATTGCTTTTCCGGAGGATCTCACCGTTCGGCATGACCTTGATGACGGCGATCTCGATGATGCGATCATGCGTGACGTTTGTGCCGGTGGATTCAATATCAAAAAAGCAAACAGGGTTGCGCAGGTTCAGTTTCATTGCGATTGAGAGAAGTTTTTGCTCCGATTTACATTGCCGCCGACCCGAATCATTCGCTCACAATTTTTTCGGAAAGTTTCCTGATGTCAAGGCCTCCGAAGTGTCCGGAACTCATCATGAGCAGGTTCTTATTCTTCCATTTTTGCGAAACGAGAAAGGATTCCATCTTCCCCGGCTGATCAAATACCTCGATGTTGGGGTTGGCAAAAGCGGACTGGATGTCGGACCGTGACGGCACCTCCAGTTTTTTTGCGTGCACTTTTTCCGGATTGAAATACACGATGGCGGTCTGGGCGTTCTTCAACGTGTCTTTGTATTGCGGCAGAAATTTTTTGTTCAGGCTGCTGTATGTATGCAGCTCCACGCAGGCCACCAGCTCGCGGGCAGGGTAGATTTCCTTCACGGCTTTAACGGTGGCCTTCACCTTTGACGGAGCGTGGGCAAAATCCTTGTAGACCGTGACCGAATCGTTTTGCCCCACAACCTCCAGCCTTCCCGCGGCGCCTTCAAACGTGCTGATGGCATTATAGAATTCCTCATTCGTGACACCGATCCTTTTCAGGACCTCCTTCGCACCGTTTATATTCTGAAAGTTGTGGCTTCCGAAAATTTTCACCGGATACTTCTGCTTGTTGTCCACGAGTGAGAAACGGCCGTTCTGGTCGTACGTGTGAGGATGGCTTTTATAGGATACTGCCGTCACGTCGGTGCGCTCTTTCTTTCCGATGATGAGCGCCATGGAATCCTGCTCGCAATAGATCAGGATGCCTCCCTTCGGCGTTTGGTCCGCAAAAAGGTCGAACTGCCTCACATACTCTTCTTCGGTGGGGAACACGTTCACATGATCCCATGCAATGCCGCTGATGAGTCCGATGTGATGGTGATACCTTAGAAATTTGGGTGTCGGGTCAAGCGCCGAGGAGAGGTACTCGTCTCCTTCTATGATGATAATGGGTGCATCGGTAAGTTTCACCGTCTGCTCGATGCCCCGAACGCGGGCGCCGATAACATAGTCGAATTTGCGCCTGCAGAAAGCCAGAACGTGTATGATGATGGCGGTGATGGTCGTTTTGCCATGACTGCCGGCAATTACGATGCGTTGTTTGTTTTTCGATTGTTCATATATATAGTCGGGGAAGGAATAGATTTTCAGTCCGAGTTCCTGGGCCCTCACCAGCTCCGGATTATCTTTCAGCGCGTGCATCCCCAGCATTACCACGTCGATATCGCGGCTCAGCTTCTCCGGGTGCCAGCCTTCTCTGGCGGGAAGTATTCCGTGCGCCGCCAGTGCGCCCCTGGCCGGTTCAAAGATCTCGTCGTCGGATCCACTAACCTGATGGCCAGCCTGTTTGAGGGCGATTGCAAGATTATGCATGACGCTGCCCCCGATGGCGATAAAATGGATGCGCTTTTTTTGTTGCTGCATGGCACGAAATTCCGGCTAAAGTAAAAGAAAATGTTCCGGGTTTAAAAGCCATCAAACCCGGCCACCTTCTTTATACAAAGATTTTTTGACACCAGTTGTCACGACGTTGTCCTTTATTCACAACTTATACACAAGTAGTTAACACAAACTATTGTGGAAAAATGGAGGAATCACGGGCGTACGTTTGCTTCACACTAAGTGACACACGTACAACAACCACTGTATGGAGCAAGGAAGATCAACGCCCCTGAGGTTAAGCAGTAAGTCGAACAAATTGGTTCCGAGAGATCTCTCGGAAAGTTTGGGCAAGCTGCCGCCTCAGGCGCGGGATCTTGAGGAGGCTGTATTGGGCGCGCTCATGCTGGAGAAGAATGCGCTGAATGCCGTCGTCGAATTTCTGAAACCGGAGCATTTTTACGTCGATGCCCATAAAGAGATCTACTCAGCAATAATCGATCTCTTTAAGGCAACCGAGCCGGTAGACATGCGGACGGTAGTGAACCAGTTGCGCAAGAACGGCAAGCTGGAGATCATCGGCGGCGCGTATGTCATCGCCGAGCTTACCGCAAAGGTCAGCTCCGCGGCGAATATCGAATACCACGCGCGGGTGATCATCGAAATGGCCATTAAGCGGGAGCTCATCAACATCGCCTCGCAAATACACCACGACGCTTACGAGGACACCACCGACGTTTTTGACCTGCTCGATAAAACCGAACAATCTGTTTTCGAGATTTCCGATTCAAATCTGCGCAAGAACTATGACAACATGCGCAACCTGATGGCGCGGGCCATTCAGGAACTACAGCTTCTGAAAGATCACAAGGACGGCCTGACGGGGGTTCCCAGTGGGTTCAGTTCGCTCGACCGCATCACCTCGGGGTGGCAAAAGTCAGACCTGGTGATCATCGCCGCCAGGCCCGGCATGGGTAAAACCGCATTCGTGGTATCGGCGCTCCGGAATGCCGCTGTGGATTTCAAGATCCCGGTCGCAATTTTTTCGCTGGAGATGGCCAGCGTGCAGCTGGTGAACAGGATGATCTCCGCGGAAGCGGAACTGGAGGGAGAAAAAATCAAAAAAGGAAATCTCGCCGACCATGAATGGACCCAACTGGTGCATAAAACCAGCCGGCTGTCTTCCGCTCCCATTTTTATCGACGACACTCCCGCGCTGTCCATACTCGAGCTGCGGGCAAAATGCAGGAGGTTGAAAGCCGAACACAATGTACAGCTCATCGTCATTGACTATCTTCAGCTGATGCGCGGGGAGCAGGGTGGAAACCGGGAGCAGGAAATCGCTTCCATTTCCAGGGCACTCAAAGGGATCGCGAAAGAACTCAATGTTCCTGTGCTGGCGCTTTCCCAATTGAGCCGGGGCGTGGAAACGCGCGGGGGAGACAAGAGACCTCAACTTTCCGACCTTCGCGAATCGGGTTCCATTGAACAGGACGCCGACATTGTCATGTTCCTTTACCGCCCCGAGTATTACAAGATCACCGTCGACGAGGAAGGCCTCCCCACGCAGGGGATGGGCGAAGTCATCGTCGCCAAGCACCGGAATGGTTCTACCGGCACGGCGAAGCTGAAATTCATCGGTAAGTTCACCAAATTCGCAGACTTTGACGCACCCGCTTCTCATGACAACCCTTTCGGGGGCATGATCACCCGGGAAAGCAGGCTGAACACCTTCAACGACGAGCCGCCCAGACCTCCGAGAGATGATGACGAGACGCCTTTCTAAAGACTCCAAGTCCGGGGTACTTTGATCAGTGGGCAAGGGGCCGGAAGAAGGCTCGTGAACTTCGGGTTCTTTCCCGGATCAGATGACGGGCCGCTCGCAAAACATTCCCGCCGCACCGACGAACTGCGCGTTCAGAAGTAAAACCTGCACGGCGGATTTAATCGAACATCAGCTCGTCATACGCGGATCTCAACTCGCGCAGAGTTTTGTTGTCGTTCAGTTCTTTTGCCAGCGCCATGCCCCGCTCATAAACTGCAATTGCTTTTTCCTTCTCACCGGTCTCCTGGAAAAGTCTGGCCGCATGATAATAGGTGGGGAGGTACCCTTCGTGTTCTTTCAGAAGGCGCGTAAAGAGTGTCACGGCTTTTGCCGGATCGTATTTCAAATACTCGAGCGCCAGCGCATACAGGTTGAAGGGGTCGTCAGGATCTTCCTGATAGAATTTCTCAAGCAGAATAATGCGGTCAGGCGGCATGGTTTCAGTGAGCAGTATCTGTAAACCCAGGTAAAAATAACGCCATTCGAAAATTTTTCACGATTAGGAGGTAGACTTTTAGATTTTTGTATCTTGAGCCCTGTTTCAAAAAAAAGGCGTTTGAACGCATTGATTTAGAACGAGATGAAGATATTAGTGTGCATCACCCACGTTCCGGATACAACATCCAAGATCAATTTTAAAGACAACAATACAAAATTCGACAACAGCGGCGTACAATATATTATTGGTCCGTACGATGACTACGCGCTGGCCCGCGCCGTGGAACTGAAGGAGGCTACCGGCTCATCGCTCACGGTGCTGAACGTAGGGCTTGCCGAGACAGAGCCGACGATCCGCAAAGCGCTGGCCATCGGCGCGGATGACGCCATCAGGGTCGACGCCGATCCGGTCGATTCATTTTTTGTTGCCAGCCAGATTGCCGCGCAGGCCGCCGCCGGCGCCTATGATCTGATCTTAATGGGAAGGGAATCCATCGATTATAATAGTGGAGTGGTTCACAGCCTGGTGGGTGAGATGCTGGGTATTCCATCCATCTCGCCGGTGATGAAACTCGACATCAGCGGAAACGTCGCCAAGCTCACCCGTGAGATTGAAGGAGGCAAGGAATTGCTGGAAGTCAGCCTGCCTCTCGTGGCGGGATGCCAGGAGCCTATCGCGGAATGGAAGATACCCAACATGCGTGGAATCATGTCAGCCAGGACCAAACCATTGAAAGTTGTGCAGGCAAAAGCAGTCGATAGCGGCGTCAGGTTATTGAAATTCGAATTGCCGCCGCCGAAAGGCGCCGTTAAAATGATACCCGCTGACCAGGTGGCGCAGCTGGTGACGCTGCTGAAGACGGAAGCAAAAGTTTTATAACCAGCATTAAATAGCAACGAGCTGACAGCGTATGGCAATCTTAGTTTTTGTTGAAAGTGCAGACGGTAAAATAAAGAAAACTTCTGTGGAGGCGGTTTGCTACGCCCGCGCCATGGGAGGGCCGGTAACCGCCATTGCGCTTGGTACCGTCGACCGATCCGAGCTTGAAAGCCTTGGAACGTATGGAGCAAATAAGGTCCTTCATGCGTCGGACGAGAAGCTGGGTCAGGGAGTCATTCAGGCCTGTGCCAGTGTGCTTGCTCGGGCCATGCAGGACGAGCAGTCCGACATCCTGGTTCTGGCCAACTCATCGCTCGGGACTCCGGTGGCAGCGCGGGTAGCAGCCAGAATCAATGCAAGCCTCGCGTCGAACGTCGTGAGCCTGCCGGATACATCTTCAGGATTTGTCGTTAAGAAGAGTATTTATACCGGCAAAGCTTTTTCGTACGTCGAGCTCACTCATCCGAAAAAAATCATTGTGATCCGGAAAAACGCGGTGGAGGTTAAACAGGATGGCAATCCGGCGCAGGTCACGCCCTACAAGGCAGCTTATTCGGACGGCGATTTTGCAGTTAGAGTCCTTTCTTCCGAAAAGGCAAGCGGAGAGGTTCTTTTACCTGAAGCGAATATTGTCGTCTCGGGAGGAAGAGGAATGAAGGGGCCGGAGAACTGGCATATGCTGGAGGACCTTGCCAGGACCCTCCATGCCGCAACCGCTTGCAGCAAGCCGGTTTCCGACATCGGCTGGCGGCCGCACCATGAGCACGTAGGCCAAACCGGTATCAAAGTGGCGCCTCAGTTGTATATCGCAGTGGGAATTTCCGGGGCAATCCAGCACCTGGCCGGCGTAAACTCTTCCAAATGTATTGTCGTAATCAATAAAGATCCTGAGGCACCATTTTTTAAGGCTGCCGACTATGGGATCGTGGGTGATGCATTCGAAATTATTCCTAAATTGACCGAAGCCATCAAAGCAGCGAAGTAAGTGAAGAAAATCAAATTAGAAATATTAGGCCTGTCGTCCAGTCAATCCCAAACCGGCTCCTTTGCCCTCGTCTTGGGGGAAACGGAAGGAAACAGGAGATTACCCATTATCATCGGCATGTTTGAAGCCCAGGCAATTGCCATTGAAATTGAGAAGATCATTCCCAACCGGCCGATGACGCATGACCTGTTCAAGTCCTTTGCCAATAACTTCCATTTTACTGTTGAGGAGATCGTCATATCCGATCTCAAGGAAGGCGTTTTCTTCGCCAAGATCGTCTGCTCCGACGGATTGAAAAAAAGCGAGATCGATGCCCGGCCTTCTGACGCCATTGCCATCGGCCTTCGCTTCGATTCTCCTATTTTCACCTATGAAAATATCCTGGCGGAAGCCGGGATTGTTCTCACCGACGAGGCGGAGGAGGAAAAAGCCGAACCCAAGGCCGAAGCGAAAGTCAAAACCAAAAAAGAAAGCGCGCGAAAGGATGATTTCAAAAATTATTCCGTCGAAAAGCTGAATGATCTTTTAAAAGACGCCATCGATAAGGAGGACTACGAGCGCGCGGCAAAGATCCGCGATGAGCTGAGCAAACGGAATTAGCCGGCGTCCACATACAACTGGTCCGACCGCTCGTGCCGGTGTAGCATCCTGAACGATCGGTGCTTCGAGGTCTCATAAAAAATTCGAATTCGCGGCGGGTCCGGATAAAAGCAAAGTGTTAACTTTCATTCAGCGCCTCATCCGGCTGCAATTCGTTTTCCCGGCCGGCCGACAGAATCAATTGAACATCTGAACTTCTGAATTTTGAACTACCTGCGCGGAATTCTGGGCATTGCTATCCTTGTGGGCATCGCCTTCCTGTTTTCGGCCAACAGGAAACGTATCGACTGGAGACTCGTTGGCGCGGGTCTTTTGCTTCAGTTGCTCATCGCAGTCTGCGTTTTGAAGGTGCCTTTCGTCCGCAATGGATTTGAATACTTCGGGCACGGCGTGGTGAGATTTCTGGGTTTTGCCCTTGACGGCGCCCAGTTTTTATTCGGGGATCTGGCCAGAAACAGCCTGGCGGTCAAGGCGAACCACAACCTCGGATTTCTCTTCGCATTTCAGGCACTTCCCACCGTCATCTTCTTCTCGGCCGTCTCCTCGGGACTCTATTACCTGGGGATCCTTCAAAAGATCGTATTCGGATTTGCGTGGGCGATGGCCAAAACCATGCGCCTTTCCGGTGCCGAAAGCCTGTCGGCGGCAGGAAACATCTTTCTCGGCCAAACGGAGGCTCCCCTGCTGGTGCGGCCTTTTATTCCAGGCATGACCGCTTCGGAGCTGCACTGTCTGATGACGGGCGGAATGGCAACCATCGCGGGCAGCGTGATGGGCGCCTACATATCGTTTCTCGGCGGAAGCGATCCTGCCGAGCTCGGGCGATTTGCAACGTATCTGCTATGTGCGTCGATCATGAACGCGCCCGCGGCGGTGGTGATGTCGAAAATATTTCTACCCGAGCTGTCACCCGAAAAAATAGACCGGCACCTCGTCGTAAGCCGCGATGCGATCGGCGTAAACATTGTCGACGCCCTGGCCCGGGGCGCCGCCGACGGCCTCAGGCTTGCCCTCAACATCGGCGCGATGCTGCTCGCTTTTATCGCGGTCATCGCGGCGCTGAACTGGATTCTCGTCGACGGCATCGGATCCTGGACAGGCCTGAATGAGTGGGTAAGGATGTCGACCGGCAACGCGTTCAGCGGGTTTTCGCTTCAGTATATTTTCGGCCAGGTGTTCAGGCTGTTTGCCTTTGCCATGGGAGTGGAGTGGAGTCAAACGCTTCCCGTGGGAAGCCTCCTGGGACAAAAGATGGTGATCAACGAATTCATCGCATACAGCAGCCTGGCGGATATGAAAGGGAGTGGCCTGCTCAGCGACCGGTCCATTGTCATTTCCACGTATGCTTTATGCGGATTTGCTAACTTCAGTTCCATTGCCATTCAGATCGGCGGTATCGGGGCCATGGCCCCGCAGCGCCAGACCGACCTGTCGAGGCTGGGGCTCAAAGCGCTGATGGCAGCTTCGCTGGCCACGATGCTGTCAGGGACGATCGCGGGGGCGTTGCTCGGCTAATGACAAGACGTATCCGGCATCTATGACACGAGAGGAGCGCATGCTATTCGAACACCTGGGACAGTTCGTTTCTGACCATAAGAAGGCCTTTGTGGAGCAGGTCGTCGCCCAGCGCACCCGTTACGTGACCGTTGTACTGGAGAATATCTACCAGTCGCAAAATGCCAGCGCAGTGGTGCGCACCTGCGAATGCCTGGGGCTACAGGACCTTCACATCATTGAGGACACCGCTCAATACCACTTAAATATCCGCGTGCTGAAAGGATCGTATAAATGGATGAACCTGATGCGATACAAGGCAAAGGAAATCAACAACACCGAGGCGTGTTTCAATCATCTCCGCGATCAGGGCTACAGGATACTTGTCGCGGATCCGGCGGCCGATGGCATTTCAATCGATGACCTGGATGTCCACGCGGGCAAGATGGCCCTCGTTTTCGGAAACGAATTGCGGGGCGCTTCCGGGTATGTTCTTCAGCAGGCCGATGAGAAGATCCGCATTCCCATGTTCGGATTCACGGAAAGCTTCAACGTGTCT
>DASVOT010000711.1:0-2533 GCA_036383235.1 Chryseosolibacter sp. | reverse complement strand
TTCCCAAGCAATGTCGACTGTGAATCCGCCGCGCGCCTTCAGCCCGCTCACCGAGCCGGACTTCCACGCATCGGGCAAAGCCGGAAGGATCGCGATCTCCCCGGCGTGGCTCTGCATGAGCATCTCGGTCATCCCTGCGGTCGCGCCGAAGTTCCCATCAATCTGGAAAGGCGGATGGGCGTCAAAGAGGTTGGGATAAGTGCCTCCACCGCCCATCGTCTCGTGTTTCCCGACAGGATCGATATAGGTAAGGCCGGCTTTGAGGATCTTGTACGCGTGGTTGCCGTCGTGCAACCTCGCCCACCAGTTTATCTTCCATGCCATCGACCATCCGGTACTCACATCGCCGCGCTCCAAAAGAGACGTTTCCGCCGCCGCAGACAGCGCGGGCGTTGTTCGCGGGTTGATCTGTGTTCCCGGATACAGCCCGAATAAATGGGAAATATGGCGGTGTTTGTCTTCAGGATCATCCCAGTCTTTAAACCACTCCTGCAACTGACCATTACGGCCGATGTGATAGGGATAAAGTTTTGCCACTGCGGCCTCGAGCTCTTTCTTGAAGGCATCGTCCTTGCCGGTCACCGCGGCCGCGCGAATGCAGTCAAGGAACAGCTCTCTGGTAATTGCCATGTCCATCGTGGAGGCCATGCTGACCTGGTACTCCCTTCCATCGACTTTAAAAACATTTTCAGGGGAAGTAGAGGGGTTGGTTACCAGGTATCCATCCGGTCCTTCGACCAGCCAGGCGAGGAGGAACTGCGCGGCTCCTTTCATCAGGGGCCATGCTTTGTCTGCAAGAAATTCTCTGTCTCCCGTGTACAGATAGTGCTCCCAGAGATGCGTGCTCAGCCAGGCGCCTGCCATGGGCCAGCACGCCCATCGCGCCTGGCTGCGGGTGTCCCACTCGAATCCGCCCGCGGGTGAAGTCTTCGCCCATATATCCGAGTTGTGGTGGACGCACCAGCCCGGCACAATTCCATAATTGATGCGGGCGGTCTCACTTCCGCTGACGGCGAGGTTGCCGATGAAATCCAGCAGCGGCTGGTGGCATTCGGAAAGGTTGGTGTTCTCCGCAAGCCAGTAATTCATCTCGGTGTTAATATTAGTGGTGTAGTTGCTGCCCCATGGCGGTTGAACGTGATCGTTCCACATACCCTGGAGGTTCGCCGGTGGCGACCCGGGTCTCGAACACGCGATCAGAAGATAGCGTCCAAACTGGTAGTACAGCGCTTGCAAGCCCGGATCGGCGTGGTCCTCGTCAAAGCGGATCATCCGCTGATCGATGGGAAGCCTGGCCGCTGCGGGATCGCTTCCAAGATCCAGGTGAACGCGGTTGAACAAAGACTGGTAGTCGCGTATATGCGCGGATCGAAGGGCGTCGAAGTCCTTTTTGAAGGCGGCTTCCAGATGATGCGATGCCTCGATAGCAGGGTCTTTGCCATCGAGTCCGGGCGATTTATCGAAACCATTGAAGCTGGTGGCCTCCGCGAGGTAAAGCGTCACCGCATCGGCGCGCGATACCTGCAGGGAAGAATCCGTAGACTGGATACTACCGCCTTCCACTTTCACTTTCAGCCGGATCTCAAAGGTCATGCCCTCGCCGGTATCGCGGTCATCGTATACGATCTGAAAAGGTTCGGAATCGCGGTGGGCGACATGAAGAGGCGCTTTGCCCCTCAGCACGATCTCGTCGCCGGAGACGGAAGCTTTGTATCGGAGCTTGCTCCTGAGCCAGGCGTTCAATTGAATGCGGTTCCGCCCCGTTGCGCTAATGCGTACAGCCATCACGTGGTCAGGGTAGCTGATAAATGCTTCCCGCTTGTAGGTGGTGCCGCCGGCGTCGAACGAGACGGTGGAAGTCGCCGTCTGGAGATCGAGGCTTCGGCGGTAAGCGCGGGGGTTCTGTCCATCGGGGGAAAAATCGATGAAGAGATCTCCCAGCGGTAGGTAACGGGCAGAGTATGGGCCCTGCATTTTTTTCCAGTATCGCGCAGCCAGCTCGTAGTCGCCGGCTTCGACGGCCTGCCTCACCAGGGGAAGGTATTTGGGGCCGTCCGGATTGTTGCCGGGATTTGGATATCCCGACCACAACGTGTTGTCATTGAGCTGGAACCGTTCACGCCCGGTCCCGCCGAATACCATAGCTCCTGTTTTACCGTTCCCCAGAGGAAGCGCTTCTTCCCAGGCGCGCGCCGGTTTGTCGTACCACAGAACCAATGCCTCATTCCCCTTCCCATTCTGGCCCACTGCCGCACTCGCCAGTGAAACAACGAAAGCAGAAACAAAAAGTACTTTTTTCATCCGCGCAAAAGTTAAACAACATTCCCGGAATAATTTCTTTCCCGATTCCCCTCCCGTAGAGAATAATTTCCCGCGCCCGCTGAAAGCTTGCCGCTGATTTCGGAGGAGGTAAAAATCGTTCATGGCCGGCTATTTCGAAAACACCGCCACAAACCCACCTCCCGGGAGGAGGTCGACTGACAGAGATTCCTTGTTCGAAACGGTGGTTTGAATAATATTGACCCCTTTCTGG
>DASVOT010000710.1:0-9987 GCA_036383235.1 Chryseosolibacter sp. | reverse complement strand
ACTTCACCACGCAGAACATCGCTCCCTTCATCGAAAACACGTTTCGTTTCGGAGAAAATATTTCCGTTACCCCCGGGCTGCGGTATGAGCACATCCGGTCGACCATCAGCGGATACAAGCCCAACGCAGCGGAAGACGGCCTGATCCATGCCGACGCCTCGACGACCAGAAACATCCTGCTGATGGGAGTCGGCGCCCAGTTCAGAACCTCTTCGTCGACGAATGTTTATGCGAACTGGTCCCAGGCATACCGGCCCATTGACTACTCCAGCCTGATCCCGTTGGGCAGCATCGCATCGGTCGATCCCGGCCTGAAGGATTCAAAAGGGTACAACCTCGACCTCGGCTTCCGCGGATCCGTGAAGAACTATCTGAACTTCGACGTCGGCGTCTTCTTCCTCCGGTACGACGACCGCATCGGCGTGATCGAAACGGCAAATGGGCCGTTCAGGACGAATGTCGCCGACAGCGAGCATAAAGGCATCGAATCGTATATCGAGTTCAGTCCCGTGAAAGCGTTCGCCGCGCCGGGCAAATTCAACTTCAGCTTTTTCAATTCGCTTGCTGCCCTGGAAGCGAAATATGTAAGCGGCGATTTCGCCGGAAAATATGTAGAATATGCGCCGCGCATCATCAACCGGTTCGGTGCAACGGCCAGGCTATCTGATATTTCAACAACGTTCCTCGTCAGCGCGACGGGCGAATCCTATGGCGACGCCAGCAACGCCGAAACCGGGTCGGAAGACGCGGTAGCGGGGCTGATACCTGCCTATACCGTTTTGGATTGGTCGCTGACGTATCGCCATAAGGGCTACAACCTGAAATTCGGTGTAAACAACCTTGCTGACAAGCGTTATTTCACCAAGCGCACGGATGAATACCCGGGGCCGGGCATCATTCCTTCAGCCGGAAGAAGCTTTTACGTCGGGGTCGGCGCGAAATTCTGATTCACCTTCGGCGAAGCAATTAAAAAGCAACGGCCACACCCCGACCAGGGATGCGACCGTTGCTTTGTTATTATCCAACCTATAACCCTGAGGCGATCGGCCCGCTGCTCCGCAGAAAGGAAACCAGGTCGAGCACTTCCTCCTCGCTGAGCGCATCGAACAATCCGGGGGGCATCATGGAGACGTCGGTGGCTTCCCGCGATTGGATATCGGATTTATTGACCACCACTGCATCCTGGCCAACCACGCGCCTCGTAAGCTGACGCGGGGTTTCGCCGATGATGTTGCCGGAGTATGTCCGGCCATCTCTTGTTGTAACCACCACCATTTTATATGCGTCCTGGATCTCATCGCTTGGATTCAGCACGTTGCTCAGGATATAGTTCACGTTCGTGCGGTTCGAACCGGTCAGGTCGGGACCGATCTTGCCGCCTTCGCCAAACATGGTGTGGCACGATCCGCAGGTGCGAAGGAAAACCGCCTTTCCTTTCTGAGGGCTGGCCTTTGCCAGCGCTTCATTGGTAAGGAGGCGCTGGTACTTGTTATAGGCGGCATTGTCTTTGGCGGGAAGCTCGTCGATCGGTCCCCATGTTTCGACAAAACCACTGCCGACAACACGCCGCAGCTGCCGTGCGACAAAAACCGGAACGTCGCGCTTCGCGATGCTCTTGACCTGGAGGGCTTGCGTCAGCATTCTGCCGTAACGCGGGCGCGACGAAAGAGCAAGCACCACTTCGCGCTTCTCGGCGGCATCCAGCCGGGGATATTTTTTCAACAACAAAGCGCCCAGCTGTTCCTGGTCGTACGAGGCCACCGCCCGGATGGCATCGATGCGAAGAGCCGGCTCCTCGATCAATGCCGGAAGCTCGCCAATCAGCTCCTTGCGCTGCCGGGAAGCAAGCCGGAGAAGCGCACTGCGTCGGGCGTCAACGGGTGCGTTTTTGTCCTTCAGGGTAGCGAGCGATTCCTTCGCGGCCTCGGTATCCCCGAAGAGCTGTGCGATCTCCTTCGCTACCTGTGAAATTTTTTTATCCGAATTCTGGAGGTCGGAATACAACGCCGGCCAGTTGGGTGGAGTGACGAGGTCATTGCGGCTTTCCAGTCCGTCGCGCATGCCCTTCAGCATGCTCTCAAGATTTTTCGGTTTCTGCGAAAGCGCCGCGACCAGCTGCCGGGTTGCGTCGGCATCGACTGAACGGCGGGCACTGTATTCGGCGATGAGCGGGATACCGCTTTTTGCGGCAAGCGCCAGGCCTCGCCCGGGGTCCGCCCCCACGAGCGGCTCCATTCCAAACCAGATCATCTTCGGAAGGTTGTGATCTTCGGCATCCTCGCCGTGGGCGATGAGATTTTCGGCAAGCTTCCAGCCTGTCTCCGGCCTCACCCGCTGCATTGCTGATGCCAGGTATAAGCGGACCACCGGCGACGGATCCCCGGAGGCCATGCGTTCAAATTCCGTCAGCGCTTCCGCCGAAGGAGCTTTGTCTTCACAGAGCAACTGAATCGCCCAGGCCCGGATGTACTCGTCTTTCGCCTTCAGGGATTCGACCAGCTCGTTGCCCTGAAAACCATGGATCACGTGCAGCGTCCACATCGCGCGCAGGCGCAGGTCGCCGTCGGGGTCGGTGGCAAAGGTGTGCCGCAGCTTTTCATAGACGCCCGGGTCAAGCTTGCCTTTTGCCGCGCGGCTCTGCAGAATGACCCGTGCCCGCCGCGCATGCCATTCGCTCTTGCTCTTCTGCAGGTCGGTGAGCTGAAGATCGGTGAGGTCCTGGAGGTTGGAATAACGTCCCTCCCATTGGTCGGCCAGCGACTTCTCGGGCATGATGCGAAAGATCCTGCCCGTCTCGCCGTTGAGAACCTCTTTGCCGCAAATATCCGCGTCGTGCCAGTCCAGCACATAGACGCCACCCTCGGGTCCGATCTCGACGCTGAATCCAACCCATTGCGCATTGTTGGCCATGAGAAAATCGTCGCCGTGATGACCGACAAATCCGGAGCCTTTCCTTTCCAGCACATCGGTCAGCAGCGCGTGCTCGTGAATGTTTGCCATAAAGATCCTTCCGCGCTGCGACTGTGGAAAGGCATCGGACAAATACACGCGGGCGCCGCCGTGCGCTGACCGGTGACTGTGATCGGCGATTGTGCGGATGTCGCTGTAGAAATAGGGATTGAAATGCTGGCCCCCCTGCCGGTGATAGATGCCTCCCGGAATAACATGCCACAAGTGCGGAATGACACAGGCGCTGATGAACAGCTGCCCCTTCGCATCGTAATCAATACCCCAGGGGTTGCTGAACCCGTGGGCCACCACTTCAAATACGTCTTTCGTGGGGTGATACCGCCAGACGCCTCCATTGATATCCACGCCCTTCCCTTCGAGCACATTTTCGGGGAACGGGTCGTTGTGCTTGTAAAGGCGGCCTTTGCCTTCGGGCTTGCGAACCCGTGAGGGTGTGGCAAATCCCTGAAGACCGTAGAGCCAGCCGTCCGGTCCCCAATGTAAACTGTTCAGGGTTTCATGGCGATCCTGGATACCCCATCCCGTCAACAGCACTTTTATATCGTTCTCATCGGCGACGTCGTCCTTGTCTTTATCCGGAATGAACAGGAGATTCGGCGGGGCGCCGACAAAGAGGCCGTCGAATCCCACGGCGATGGCCGCGGGGAAGGCAAGTCCTTCCATAAAGACTTTTTTCTTGTCCGCAACCCCATCCCTATCCGTATCCTCCAGAATCAGGATGCGGCTGTTACCGGCGTTTGAAAACCCGTGGCCGCGCGATTCATAATCTTTGTTTTCCGCCACCCACATCCTCCCGCGGTCGTCCCAGCAAAAGGCCATAGGCTGTGTCATCATGGGCTCCGATGCCCAGACGTTTACTTTATATCCGTCGATGAGCGTCATCGCCTTCACTGCTTCGTCGGGTGTGAGGAACTTCGCCTCCCTTCCTTCCTGCTGGGCGACCTGCCACAAGGCATACGTCGAGTTCTGGCCGCTGAATTTTCCCCAGGTTTCCGTGAGCTGTACGTCATTCAGCGCTCCGGTATAGACCACCACCTCATGCCGGATGATCTCGGTTTCTCCTTTGGGTATCGACCAGCTGGCATTCCGCGCGCGGGCCGGGCCGATTCCCATCTGGTCATCGACGCGCCACGGCTGGGGGAATCCCTTGTTATCGGGGTGATCGAAGATGGCGATGTGCGCAAGGTCGTCGCGTCCTTCCACCTTCATGCCCACGTCTACCCACATGGATGGCTGACCTTCCGCTTTTTCATTTCTCTGGCGCGCGGCATTCACCACACTTCCTTCGATGCCCTCAGGCCAGGGCATCCGGAGGAAGAATCCTCCGTAATCGTACTTTCCGATGGTGACGTCGGTCTGCGCTTCACCGTTCCACTCGAGGTCCATGAAGTATTTTCCATCCTCCTGGCGCATGGACCAGTTCTGCGTTTCGCGCAGCACCGCATTTCCCTTTTCGTCAAGGAGATCGTAAACGGTTTTCCATTTTACGGTGGTGCCCGTATCCTGCACCACTTCCGCCGACACCCGCTTCCAGTAGTCTCCGCCGGGATTATGAAAATAATCGCGGCCGTTCACGCGCGTGAAACCCCAGTATAATCCGGTCTGGTGCTTGTGGTGGCCGGGGCTGTATTCGGTGAGCACGCCTTTCCCGTCGGGCGCAACGATCGGATGGATATAGGGGCGGAAATCCGGCTTCGCGCTTTGAGTGACGATCGGTTCATCCCCTCCTTTCCTGAATACGCTGATCGTCCCTGCTTTCTCATCCTGCCGCAGCTGCAGGGTGACGGGCCCGGGCGGCAATTGTTCTTCTGATTTTTTTGGTTTGCAGGAGACGAGAATTACCAGGCAAACGAAAGCAACAAACGTTCTCATCATGTTTAGGGTTAGATTTGTAATTTAGAAAGATGGGTGGAGAATGCAAAAGGCAAACCGTCCCTCTCCCGCCGTGTGCTTCTTTAGTCGCCGAAAAAAAATCCGCGCAAGTATTGACGCTTTAAAAAACCCTTTCGATATTTATCTAAGTTAAAAAAGGCCCAACCATGCGAAGACCCTCTCGCTCAGGCCTGCTTTTGGTGTTTGTGCTATCCGCATCCACGCCATTGGCTGCGCAAAACCTTGAATCCATAGGGAAGGAGAAGCCATTCTCCCTGACCGGCGGTCTCTCTTTTAATCAGGTCTTTTATTCCTCGGCCGGCATCAGCGCAAGGCGCGACCCTTCCACGTATTTCGCAACCGGCAACGTCAACCTTTCCATTTACGGTTGGGCGATACCGCTTTCTTTCAGCGTCTCCAACCACCAGGCGTCCTTCACACAGCCCTTCAACCGCTATTCGCTGCATCCCTCCTGGAAATGGATCACCGCTCACGCGGGATATACGTCTGCGTCCTTTTCGCCCTACACCGTCAACGGTCATCTCTTCCTTGGCGGCGCGGTGGATCTTGAACCGCAGGGAAGATGGAAAGTGAGCGGTCTCTACGGGCGTCTTCTGAAAGCCACGCCGCCCGATACGACGCGCGCCTCGCCCCTTCCGCCCTCGTTTCAACGCATGGGCTATGGCCTGAAGGTATCGTACGGCGCCGGCCGCGACGCGATCGACCTGATCTTCTTCCACGCCGCAGACGTCGCGAACTCCCTGGAGCATATTCCGGACAGCTCCGGCGTCACCCCCCAGGAAAACCTGGTCGTCGGTGTGGCGGGGGCGAAACAACTTTTCAGGCATCTCGTGGTCAAGGCAGAAGTCGCCTCGAGCGCCCTGACAAAAGATCGGAACGCGGAAAAAGCCACTGCCCGCAACCATCCCCTCGCCTCGGCCGGAATCCTGTTCAGCCCGCGCACATCCTCGTCCTATTACCAGGCCCTTAAAACATCGCTGGACTATCAACGGGAGGGCTGGGTCATCGGCGTCGCCTGGGAACGCATCGACCCCGGGTACCGCACCCTCGGCGCCTACTACTTCAATAACGACCTGGAGAACGTCACCCTGAACGGATCCGGCGGACTGCTCCAGGGTAAAATAAGTATCGCGGCCAGCGGCGGCTTTCAGCACGACAACGTGGGCAATACCAAGATCAGCACCATGCGCCGGCTCGTGGGATCCCTCAATGTCAACTATACACCGGATGAGAAGATGAACCTCTCGGCGTCCTACTCCAGCTTCCAGACGTTTACGAACATCAGGTCGCGGTTTGAGACGCTCGATGCACTCACTCCCTATGACAACCTCGATACGCTGAACTTCACGCAAATTTCCAGGAACGCTTCCCTATCGGGAATGTGGACGCTAAAAAGCACCCGCGACAGGAGACGCAGCGTCAGCCTTAACCTTACGTGGCAGGACGCAGCCGACAGGCAAGGCGATGTGCAACAAGATCCGGCTACGCGCTTTTACAACGTCAACAGCTCCTATTCCCTCACCCTTGCTCCTGAAAAAATAACGCTCACGCTGGCTTTTAATGGAAGCATCAATACAGGTGCGTTGCTCGACACACGAACCTGGGGACCGAACGCCGCCATCGTGAAGGCTTTCGCAGGCGGAAAATTCCGGATCACCCTCGCCTCCTCGTGTAACAGGACCTGGAGCCAGGGCCGAAACATGAGCACCGTCGTGAACGGGCGACTCAACGGCGCGGTGCTGATTGGAAAAAGGCACAACCTCACGTTCAGCACCGTCTGCGTGAAGCGCGTCATCTCCGAAGGCGCGGCAAGGTCTTTCTCGGAGTTCACGGGCACCGTCGGATATAGCTGGGGATTTGGAAACAGGTAAGAGAACAAACACATAAAGGCAAAAAATGAAAAAGACCCTCTTCCTTTTCTTGTTGCTGTTCGAGACGGCAACGAGGGCGCAGGTATTTCCTGTGCAGGTAAACACGCAGCTGGTACCTCCCTACTCGCCCTATCTCAGCGATTATACGGCAGGCGGCGCGCAAAACCTCATGGTGCAGATCCGCACCAATGATATCACATTGGCCAACTATCCATGCAGGCTGCGCATTACGATCGAAGGCACCGGCATCACGCTGAAAACAAAACCGCACTTCATTCCGCAACCCCTGACGCTGCAGGGCGGCGGTGTGCCGGAAATCTTTTATGGAGAAGACCTGGCGGAATATTTTTCTCCGGAGGCATTGGATTTCTCCGGATTCTCACGCAGTGAATTTGAAAAAAGCGCCCGCCTGCCCGAAGGCGTTTACCGGTTCAGCGTCGAGGTCCTCGACTACCATCGCGGCACGGTGGTCAGCAACAAGGGCTCGGCCGTGGCGTGGATCGTTCTCAACGACCCTCCCCTGCTGAACCTGCCTGCAGACCACGCGAAGGTGCAGATAACGGACCCGACGAATATCCTCTTCACCTGGACGCCTCGCCACACCGGCTCGCCCAACGCTGCCTTCACAACGGAATATGTTTTCAGGCTGGTCGAGATGCCGCCGGCGATCCGGGATCCGAACGACGCCCTCCTTTCGCAGTCGCCACTGTATGAAATGACGACGACACAGAGCGAGACCCTCTATGGCCTCGGCGAACCCGCCCTCCTCCCCGGGCGAAGCTATGCCTGGCAGGTCACCGCGCATGACACAGGTGGAAAAGACCTGTTCAAAAACGGGGGACGAAGCGAAGTTTTTGTCTTCACATTCGGGGAGGTGCTGCCCCCGCCTGAAAATCTGCTCCTGCGATGGACGAAACCAACGACACTCGCCATCCGATGGAATAAGGTCCCCGGCACCGGAGAGGAAGTAAAGTATCGCCTGACCTACCGGCCGCGGAAACGAACGGCGAACGACGATCACCAATGGTATGAGACGAGAACGAAGTTCACCGAAAAGACCCTTTATGACCTGCAGCCCGACACCGAATACGAGGTAAAGGTCCGGACGGAGAAAACCGCGCAGGAAAGCGAGTACACGGAAACCGAGATCTTCCGGACGCTGCCGCTGACCGCGGAAGTTTTTACCTGCAAGCCCAATGCTCCGCCTCCGCCGGTTCCGGAGAACACCGCTCCCGTCTTTCCGCTGAGTATCAACGACACCATACACGCCGGAGGCTTCAGTGTGCTTGTGCGCGATGTGATGGAAGTGAAAGGAAAATATTTCGGGTCCGGGCTGGCGATCGTTCCGTGGTTCAACAGCGCAAAAGTCAGGGTCACGTTCGAGAATATTGCCGTGAACGATCGCTTCTGGCTCACGGGTGGAACGATCAAAAGTGTGTGGAATGCAGGCAGCAAGTTCCTGCAGGATGTGGAGCGTCCTCTTGAGCCCGGCACTGCTCCGAAGGCAGGAGACGTGGATATTACCATCGTCGCGGCGGACACGCTGATCACCGTGGAAGGCGCGGCAATCGCGAACGTCAGCAGAGATGAGCAGGAAAACATTGTCGTCACCACCACAGACGGGAAGGAGCAGGTTCTGGCGAAAGGAGAAAGCTACGCCGTCACGGATCAGCTTGGCAACGGGTACATCATCGACAAGCAGGGGAATATTGCAAAGACAACGGCTACCGAGGCGCGGGCCGCGGCGGCGCGGGCGAACCGGGACTACGAGCTGACGTTCACATTCTCCAGGGGCGAAGGGCGATTCGGCTTCGATGAAAAAAAGCTCGAGGTGCTCTCCCGCTATTACCAGCAGCTTCCCGATGGAACGTATGCTTCGTGGAAGTCGCTCTCGACGTCACATCCCGACCGGTTTGACGGCCACCTGACATCCGGGAATGCGGACCCCATGCGAATCAGGTTCAAGTCAGGGCCGACGCAGTACATTCCTTTGTCGTCGGCGCACGGGAATTTCACCCTGAATCTTCAGGGCCTGGCTGCGGGCATGGAACAAGAGCTGCTGGCGCTGTACAGTCCGACGGACACGATCCCGGAAAAAGTATTGGGTAAGGTCAACCTGGTGACTTATAATCTGCTCCGGTACAATCTGGTGATCGTCCCGGTGAACGGCGCGGTGATACCGGGAGGGCTAAGCGCAGATGAGCTATCGGTACGGCTGAATGCCATCTATGGGCAGGCGGTGGTGGAGTGGCGCGTCGCGGTGGACGGAAGACTGGAGGTTCCGCTGGGTGAAACCTTTGACGAGGGGGAAACGGGGATGTTTTCGAACTACAGCGGCGACATGAAGAAAGTCATCGACGCCTATGGGCGGATGGAGAGCCACACGCATTATCTGTTCCTGATCGACAGGCCCCGCGATCCCGCCTCACTGGGATACATGCCGCGCAGCCGGCCGGCGGGATTTATTTTCATCGAGCCGCATCGGGGGAACGCGGACGAGTTTATCAAGACGATTGCGCATGAGCTGGGCCATGGCGCTTTCAACCTGAAGCACACCTTCAGCGAGTATGCGCTGCCGCCCGCCACCACCGACAACCTGATGGACTACAGCAACGGCACATTTCTGAATAAATACCAGTGGGATCACATCCATGAGCCGCAGACGGTGCTGGGCTTGTTCGACGAGAGCGGGGAGATCGCGAGTGTTGAGTTGAAAGAAGAACAACTGTACCAGTGGTGGACAAGGTTGGCTCCCTACGAGAAGGCGGGTGAGATTCTCAAGAAGCACCTGGAAGAATCTCAAATATTCAAAGAAGTCGGTTTGATCTGTGATTCAGAGAAATGCCGCATTACCGCCGATCTGGACATCGGTGGCGATATCAATTATACGATGGAGGTTACGTTCCTCAGCACCATGTCTCCGGACGACCTTCTCTACACCCTGGCATTCGAGTATCATATTGACCTTTGGGTATCATTCAAGGTAAAAGCTGAAGACGTATGGGACGACCTCTACTATTGGTGGAGAAAACAAAACGACGATCTCGCTCAGCACAAAGGCTGGCAGGTAGCTACCATCAACCTTATAGCGGATGTAGTCACCGCTCCCACTTTGGTTCCGGCCGTCGAAGGGTGGATCACCGGCAAGCACTGGAGAGACGGTCACACGCTGCGCGGCTGGGAACAAGCCCTGGCTGTGCTCGACTTCCTTGTTGCCGAAGAAATGGCAAAGGGCTGTATCACGAACTTCATC
>DASVOT010000709.1:0-4569 GCA_036383235.1 Chryseosolibacter sp. | reverse complement strand
CATGATCACCACTCCCGACGCTTTCCAGTCCACCACCAGCGGGTCGGATTTTTATTTTATAGTTCTCACCGACGACGCCAAAGAGCTGTTGTACGCCACCTTCATGGGTGGAACCATGTCGAGGACGCATGTCGATGGCGGCACGAGTCGCTTCGACAAAAACGGCATCGTATATCATTCGGTATGCGCCGGATGTCTTGCCTTTAACGGAGCGGAAAAGCCGACCTCCGATTTCCCGACCACTCCCAACGCGTGGTCCAGAACAAACAACAGCTTTAACTGTAACAACGCCGCGTTCAAGTTCGACCTCTCGTCCCTGAAAGCGCGTCTGCGCACCAATACGGTGAAGAGGGATATGCCGGGGGTGCAGATCATCTGTATTCCCGATCCCATCATCTTCGAGAACTTCAGCATCGGCGGTGAGATTTTTGAGTGGGACCTCGGCGACGGCACGCTGATCTCGCGTATGGATACTTCGTTTGTCAGCCATCAATATAAAGATCCCGGCAAATACCTGGTCAAATTGAAAGCCATCGACCAGGGCACTTGCACGGGAATGGATGAAACCGCAATCCTCATAACAGTGAACGTTGCGCAGTCTTTTGTTCAAGATGACGCGGATGTCTGTTTCAATAAACCTTACCAGTTGGAAGCCGGTGGCGCAGCATCCTACTCCTGGACGAGTGACGATGGGAGCTTTGTTTCACATGAACCAGCGCCTTATGTGAGCCCGCGCGACACCACCTCGTACTACCTCACCCTCACAGAACCGAATGGATGCGTAAGAAAGGACACCGTTACGCTCAACGTCGTTCCAGGCATCACGCCCGACTTTACCTGGCAGAAGCAGTCCGATTGTATGGCGCGTCCTGAAATTGCCGTGCACAACCTCACCGATAGCCTCCAGGGCGCCGACGTAGTCTTCTTCGATTTCGGCGACGGCACCACCTCCGATTTGCGGGATGAAATACATCAGTACGACGAGGACGGCGTATATAACATCAGGCTGGTAACCAACCGCGAGTTTTGCGTCTGGGAAAAAACGGTGTCGCTGCCAGTCTTCGAAATGTTTATCCCCAACGTGATCACCCCCGGACTCGAGGGCGACAACGATGTGTTTACCATCCGCTATGGAAAGTCCGACGGCGTTACGCCAAATGATTATGGCTTCAACGTCGCCCTCAAGATCTTCAGCCGCTGGGGCGAAGTGGTGTTCCAGACGGATCATTACCAGTATGACTGGTCGGGGCAGGGACTGGATGCGGGCGTTTACTACTACGAGGTTTCCGTCGAGGGCCACGCCACCTGCAAGAGCTGGATTCAGCTTATAAAATGACAGCCGGAAGTCAGTTGACAACAGGCAGTTACAGGCAGTTGAAGCGTTTTATTCAACCCCTTCGGGGTTAGATCCCTCGCCGTGCCACCCCCGCATTTCATGCGGGACTATTGATGTTTGATCCTTTCAGGATCGGGCACCAGGTACGCAAGAGACATACCCGATCCACCTTTCAACAAAATTCGTACGATCCCGTTGGAACTAAAATCTCCTCGCTACCTGATCAATCCTCGTTCATAAGGGAGGCCTGTTTTTCGAAAAATTAGAAAAACCACTTCACAGCCTTGGAAAAAATGAAGTAAAACGGAAATAGATTTTTCCCGGACAACAATGATTGCCCGTTGTCAACTGCCTTCCCCTTCCCAATGCAATTCCTTCAGATCCGAAAGCGCGGGTCCGTTGACGACACGGCCATCGCAGGTGAATCGCGAGCCATGGCAGGGGCAATCGAACGTTTTTTCGTCGGCGTTCCAATGGAGGATGCACCCCAGATGCGGACAGACGGCGGAGTACGCACGCACGCCCTGCTCATTGCGGTAGACCGCCACTTTTTTGCCCTTCATATTGACGATTGCGCCTTGTCCGGGGATTAATGACCTTATGGTTTCCGCGTCGGCCTTTGCAAAATAATCCAGGTATTGCGCGGCCATATTGCCGGCTTCTTTCATAAAATACTTTGCGGCCCGTACGGTGATGCGCGAAGGATCGTACAGATTCTCCCACGAATTCTTCTTGCCCAGTATGAGGTCACTGATGAGCATGCCTGCAATGGTGCCGTGTGTGATGCCGTTGCCGGAATCACCGGTAGCGATGTAAATATTTTTATTGCCCGGATTCTTACCGATGAACGCCATCAGGTCCACCGGCTCCATCACCTGGCCGGACCAGTGGTAAATAATTTCCTTCATCGCCGGAAATCGTTTTCGCGTCCACTGCTCGAGTTTCACGAAACGCGACCCGGATTCATTTTTGTCCTCGCCGGCCTGCCCGGTTTTATGATCTTCTCCCCCTGCAATGAGGAGGTCGTTCATATCGTCGAAGGGTTGCAACCGCACATAATGATAGGGATCGGTCACCCACTCAGACCGCAGGTTGCCGGTGTCCCACCAAAGCGCCGGAGCCAGCGAGTTTTTCGGTATTAAACCGCCGATCACGTACGTGCGGTAAGGATATTGTTTTGTGTGCATCGTGACCAGGTTGTTGACCGGCGTGTTGGTAGTCACCACCACATGGTCGGCCTGTACGGAAAATTCTCCCGAGCGCGTCCCCGTTTTGTGAATGCCATCCACATGCGTCTCGGTAAAGACGGAACCGCCGTTCTTTAATACGACATCGGCCAAACCCTGTAAATACTTCATCGGATGGAATTGCGCCTGGCCGGGAAACTTCAGACACGGACCTTTCTCGGAGGGAATCCCCGGAACGCCCTGCAGTTTTTCGGTCCTGATACCGTATTTGTTTGTAACGGCGAACTCGTCGTCAATGGTTCGCGGCTCGTCGGTGGGATGCAGGAACAGGAATCCGTCAACCCGTTTAAAATCGCAGTCGATATTTTCCTCGCGCACTACGCGTTCAATGAAATCAATTGCTTGCGTATGGCTTTCGGCAGCAAGCCTTCCTTTTTCCTCTCCGAGCATGCGTTCTATCTCCGCGTAACGGTCATCGAGTGCGTTGGTGATGTGCGCGGTTGTTCTTCCCGACTCACCGCTTCCAATGAATCCGTCTTCGAGCACGACGACTTTCCTGCCGGCCCGCGTCAGGCAGTACGCCACAGACAATCCTGCGATGCCCGCGCCAACGATCACCACTTCGGTTTTGAGATTTTGCCTCAGGGGAACTGATTTCAACGCGCCTGTCGAGTCAATCCAGACCGAGACATTAGCGCCGGAGGTAAGGACGCCCGGGTGACGGGCTTCCGAATGACTATTCTCTTGTTTCATCGTCTTTGCATTACGGTCAAATCGCATTATTCCCAAAAGCGCGGCCGGATCATTACAAGGTGATCATGCTGTCTGGCCTGAACCCTCCTGGCAACGCCGGTCGGTTCCGGCGCGAACCCCTGCTGGGCCGGGAACCGGCCGGCGCCTTTGCCGCTGCTGAGGGGATTGATCGCATGATGAACACCGATGAGACTCTATTAAGCGCGTGCTGGCCTGCTAAATTCTAATGCCACTTAGACGTGTCGCCGCCGGGCGGCGAAGGTCTGGTGGTTACGGCGTTGGGTACTGGTTTACCCAGTTGTTGCGCCGCCTGAGAAAAGAATCTCCCGATACCTACGCGCCTGATCCTGCAACCGATACCGGGCCTGGCGTGTGTTTTGATTTGACGCAATCCGCAAATCTTCAAGTCTGCCGAAGAGGTGAAAAATATCTTTTACATATACGGCGCGACTCTAGCGGCATCGTTGGTTCTCGCGTCCTGCAATGATTCCGAGCGGCGCCCCGGTTACGTCCGCGGTCACCCTAACCAGGTAGCGGCAGATCGGGGAAAGCTCGAAGCGGAAGACAGGAAGAAGAGGGATTCCGGGTTCACGTTTGAAACCGTGGCAAACCAGTATGGCGAGATCAAGCTTGCCGAACTTGCCGTCAGGCGATCGCGTACGCCTGAGATCAGGAAGCTGGCGGAGCGAATTATAGCGGATCATTCTGCCTCGCTCAACAAGTTAAAGACCCTGGCGCAGGCCCGGAGCTTCGCTGTCCCCGTCGAGGAAAACGATGGATCAAAAAAGATGCTTGAAAAGATCAGCCATTCTTCAGCGAACGAGTTCGACGAGCAATGGTGCGCGCAGCTGATCGGGATGCACGATGAATCGATCGGCAAATTCCAGGAACGTCTGAATGATACTGCCGACCGGGAGCTAAAAGCCTACATCGGAGACATACTCCCACTGCTGAAAGATCACCTGAAGTCGCTAAAAGGATACCGGGAGAATCTCGCCCGCCAAAAATAGTCTAACCCTGGCAAACTTGTCGGCGATATGTTTCTCTCGGGGAGAGAGGGGCGCCCTGGAGGCGGTAACGCCCCATCGTGAAAGGCATTTTCGCATCAGCGCGTTCCCTGTGTATTTTTTTACACAGAAAACCGCGTTTTCTTAAAAATTTAGAAGATTCGCGAAGCTGGCATAGAAATATCATTGATACCCTTGCTAATGTTTTACCTATGACCAACACATCTACATCCACGCCCGCCCTCGTTTGTTTTTCACATTTGCGATGGGATTTTGTTTACCAGAG
>DASVOT010000708.1:0-2376 GCA_036383235.1 Chryseosolibacter sp. | reverse complement strand
GCACGCGCATCCTCCGCCTTCAAAAGTATGACGTTGTCCGCGCCGGGCTGAACAACCTTCGGGCTATTGTTCTCCGGACGTTCCGCTTTAAACGACTCGGGCATCAACTCGTGCACGGCAGTTACGATCAGGTCCTCCACCTTCGGATCGAAGGGGGACGGCTTGTTGTACCAGTACATGCTCGCATCGGCCTCATACCCGCCCTCGCCGATCACCCTGCGGGAAGCGATATAAGAAGGGACATCGTTGCTGTAAGCATTCACCCACAGCGCTTCCGCGCCAAGCTCGTTCTTGAGCCTTGTGGAATAGTCCACCACCACCTCGCCGGCAAGGTTGATCATCGCCAGCTCATTCCCGAACGTCCAGACCTGCACCGGGTAGTCCAGCACGTGCGGGATTTCCTGACCCCGCGCCACCCGGTCGAGGGCCAGGCGCGCATAGTATCCTTTGACGGACGCGTCTGCGGCTTGCGCGATGAGTTCGTCGACGGTGGGAACATGCGCAAAGGGAAGCTGGATCCATTTCATTTCAGCCTGCGGCGGGGAAGTCAAAGGCTGCAGCTGCGCAGTCAGCAGCTTGTCTACGTTCCGGACAATCTCGCGGCCGTGCGCCTCCATGTCTTCGATCGTTCCCCGCGGATCCGGGTTCTGGTCGCCGGCACATCCCAACGCGATCATGGCCGTGACGCCTGGATGACCGGCTTCAATATCTTTCTGCGCCTCCGCGATCCAGTCGCCGTGAACCTTGTTGACGTCGGCGCCGAGGGTCGTGCCATGGCAGGCGTAATTCAGGAAGACAGCCTTCAGCTTTCCATCCGCATCTGTCACCCGTAACAGCGGAAGGGCCGTGTCAACGGGACCGCCGGGCGTACGCCGGTTTATGCCAAAGGCCGCCTGCCCTTGTCCCCACGACAATAACGAGGGCTTCCGGTCATTCATCGCAGCAAGGGCGACCTCTTCAAGTTTTTTACCGAGCTGGTCAATGTATGTAGAGAGGTGCGCCATCTGGTCCAGCGCCAGCAACGAGTCGCTGAAATGGTCACCGCGGTACTGGAGGATGTTCAACAGGTTGCCTACCTCCGGTCCGCCGTGTGTGTGCGAGGCGCAAATGGCGAGGTGCGCAGGATCGATCCCAACCTTTTCCGCCAGCTGCGCCGCGACCTTCCCCCGAATACTTCCGGGGATGCCGACCAGGTCGACGGTAATGAGAATGGTTGGCCGCTGCGAGTCATTGCCGATGGCGAGCGCTTTTGCATAAAGGCGATGGATCACGCCGTCGGACTCCTTCTTGGGCCGCGCCGCGTATCCCGTCAGGCGGATCGGTCCCTCCGGGGTGATGTCCACGCGGGCAACGCCCACGTCTATTAACGCGCCGGGTCTCTGTGTTTGTGCGAAGGCGACGATGCCCGAGAGCATCAGCACGCAAAGCATCCAGGTCGGGTAAAATTTAATTGATTTCATGGAGTGTGGTCGAAAAGGTTGCGGATTCGATTTTAGAAATATAATCAATAAACCACTCCGAAAATTATTTCGCCGGAAAAAGAATCCGCAGGCAAAGCTTTCTGACTACTTCGCCATAGATATAAGATACTCTCCCCTGTCGGCGCTGAAATACAGCACCTGGTCATCGCTTTCAATCGGGGACACAAACTTTTTATCGCGGAGGCGCTGAATCTTCCAGTCGCCGTTCTTCAGGTCTGTCAGGAGAACGCTGACCTTTCCGTTGTCCGGAATCTTTAGCCGGATAGGGCCACCGGTGAGGTTTCCGTCCTTGCTGAAGAGTACGAGGCGGTCGCCGATGCGCGTGCCCACCATGGTTTCAGTCTCCACTTTCGTTGTCGCGAGGGGCACAGGACCGCGGTCATCCATCACCTGCATCACATTCAGGAAATTATCCGTGGCCGTCGCCGTCTTCGGTGACACCTCGATGCGCCACATGGCAGAGTCGGCGGAATTTTTCCCCGGATAGCTGAAGGTCTGCGGATAGTCCTTGCCAAAGACAGAATATTCTTTACCCGCGCCGCCGATTTTGGTTATCAGCAGATTCCTGTTTTCAGGAAGAAGTGTCCGGTTCACCATCTTCCCGTTATAACCTTTTTCCGCCCTCCTGACAACCGTTGTATTGCCGGAAACGACGGGCTCTTCGACGGAATGGAGAAGCCAGAACTTTTTGAAGTTCTTGTCCGACGCAGCAACGCGGTCAAAAACGATGAGGGCGGCCGGAACCTCGCTGCTGTTCAGATTCAAAAAGACGAAGGACCGGGTGAAGCTTTTTACTTTTGCACCATACGCGTCCGCAAGCTCGCCCTTGAGATACGAGAACTCAGGTCGCGACGGGTCCGGTCCGAAATGATGGGCCAGCACCTTGCCGGTCTTG
>DASVOT010000707.1:0-10635 GCA_036383235.1 Chryseosolibacter sp. | reverse complement strand
GATCAATATCTGCAAGGCCAAGTTGACTTCCACGGAAGAAGACGTGAACCGGATACTCAAAGACCTGGACGGCGCCGATGCCGAGCACTAGGTCTTCAACGCGTTCCGGCCTGAACGGGCACACCGCCTTCAAAATCTATCTCCAGGAGTTTTTCACTCTCCACCACCTGCCCGATAATTTTTTTCGATCGCGTATCGATCACATCGCCTGAGGAAGGATAGCAATAATCTCCGTCAATACTGAAGGTGATCCATCCGTTCTTTTTATTGAACTTGATGTCGGCGATCTGTTTGTGTGGCGTGACGGTGCAGTCAAACACGTGGAGATACGGGGCCGCGTCGTTTGAGACCCAGATCTCTTTGCCGCCTGGCGGAAGATTCACGCCGTGGCTGGTGGTAAGATGGTTTCCCCTGATTTTTGGAAACCCCTGTACCTCCACGCGGCCGACTCTTTTTCCCGTCAGCAGGTCGCCGATCTCGTAGCCGAGGATACCATCCATGTTTACATAACAGAACCGGTCATCGGACGAGACGGCAAAGGGCCTGATGCCTTTCGGGCTGTCTTTTTTGTCGACCCATCCCCATCCGCTTTCTGTATTCGCATCGAATGGTCCGACGGTCTTCACGATGGAATGCGTGCTGACGTCCGCGACATAGAGGTTTTCATTTCCGAGGGCCGCGAGATACATTTTGCTTCCATCTTTGCTGCACCAGGTATTGTGCGGATTTCCGTAGGGCACGGGTATGAACGCGATCACTTTTTTAAGATCGGCGTCGATCACGTCCCAACCGCCGCCATATCTTTTCGGGAGATAGATGTATTTACCATCCGGCGTGATCGCCTGGCTGTCCGCATATTCATTCACAGGAAGGGACCAGTCGATTTTTTCCGTTTTAAGATCCACACAGACGAGCTGGTCGCCGGTATTTGAGCTCAGATACAATTTTCCCCGGCGTGCGTCCGCGCTGATACCCTTGAAGTTGCCGGCGCCGGGCACCGCGAACTTACGAACCAGGGTATGACCTTGATCAATGTCATATATATAAATATATCCGTGGTCTTCCGCTGCATAAAGCAAACGTTGCACCTGGGCGTGGGCGACGCAGGAAGAGAAAACGAAAAACAGTAATGCGGAAAGAATTTTTCGCGTTGACATAGAAAGGGATTGAAATTGAAACGGATGGCCTGGCGCAGATGCCTCCTGCACCGGGAACCTGATTTTAAGTTAGCGATTTATTTTCACTGTTGTCATGGTAATTTATTTCAGAATATACCGCAATGTGCGAGCGGAGTAATCCAGCGATTGGAGATTTTACTTGTTTTAATTTTGAGTCATCGTCAGCAGCAGCCGATGATCAGATTCCAGTATTGTCGATTGTCAATTGCCTGTTGTCAATCTCGTTTGATCACCTCTGCGTCTTCCCGATGATTGCTGCGAAATCAGGTTTCCGACATTTGCCACCAGCCGCCTTGATCACCCGGGGAGCGAAAATTTTTACGAAAGACGGAAAGCAAGGGGTGGCGTGGTTGTTATGCGCGGATCGGACCCGAAACCGCTGATAAAATTTCACTTTAATATGTCGGATATTCTTGCGACATTTCAAGAACCTCCAATATTACCGCGTGGCTACGGAAAGGGTGTCGGCTCCGACGAACTCCTTCCGTAAACTTTCGGGATGAAGGTGAAAATCTTTTCCTCATTCAATTATTATCCAAACAGTATGAAACGCAGGGACATCCTCAAAAATCTCGCTATTATTCCTTTGGCCGGAAGTTTTTTGCCTCACGAAGCGGCTGCTGGTATATCCGGCAACCCGGGGAGTGAAGCCTCTGGTCCCCTTCAGATCGGGCCGCAGATCTACGAATCCATCGGGGTTGACCCCATTATCAATTGCCGCGGTACCTTTACCATCATCGGGGGTTCGCTTGAGCGCCCGGAAGTGCTTGCCGCTTCAAAGGCGGCCGCAGGCCACTTTGTCCAATACGACGAGCTGGCTTTCGGAGTAGGCCGGCGCCTCGCGGAGGTAACGGGGGCGGAATACGGGATGGTTTCTTCCGGATGCGCGGCCGGCCTCAAACATGTCACCGCTGCCTGTGTGACGGGAGGAAACCCTGAAAAGCTGATCCGCATCCCCGATCTCTCGGGCATGGAAAAAACCGAAGTGATCATCCCGCGTTCATCGCGCAATGTGTATGATCATGCCATCCGCAACATCGGTGTGAGGATTGTTACCATCGACACGCCCGAAGAGCTTGCCCAGGCCATCAATCCACGCACCGCGATGATCTACATGATGGCCGACGACGAGAAAGACAAAGACCAGCCGCTTTCGCTGGAAAATATCGCAGCGCTCGCGAAACCAAAAAATATTCCCATCCTGGTGGATGCCGCCGCGGAAATACTCACCATCCCAAACGTTCACCTGAGGCGGGGTGCAACCGTGGTGGCGTACAGCGGAGGAAAAGCTATCTGCGGACCCCAATGCGCGGGCCTGTTGCTGGGCAAGAAAGATATCCTCATGGCCGCGTGGCAGGCAAGCGCGCCGCACCATGGCCCTGGACGTGACAACAAGGTGGGAAAGGAAGAAATGCTGGGCATGCTCGCGGCCGTCGAGGCGTGGACCACCCGCGACCACAAGGCGGAATGGAAAACATGGCTGTCATGGCTGGATGTGATCGCCAAAAGAATGTCGAAGATCGATGGAGTGACCACGGAGGTCGAGGAGCCGACTGAACTGTCGAACCGCTCACCGGTGCTGCACATTTCATGGGATCCTGCCAAACTGAACATTACCGCCGAAGAGATTGCCGAAGATTTTGCGCGCAACAAGCCGAGAATCGCTATTGGTGCGCGCAGCAAGGAGGGCAGCACGACCCTCAGCGTTACCACCGGCCAGATGCAGCCCGGAAATGAGAAAGTAGTGGCCGACCGGCTCGTCGAAACGCTCTCGAAAAAACGCAACCCCAAACCATCCGAGCTGGCCGCCGCCTCCGTGAAAATCGGCGGACACTGGGATGTGACGGTGGAGTATTTCTCGAGCACCAGCCACCACACTTTGTTCATTGAGCAGGATGGAAACTGGATTGAAGGAACACACAAGTCCGACTTCACTTCCCAGGAAGTAGTAGGGATGGTGGAGGGTGACCAGGTGAAGCTGAGAAGCAATGTTCGCATACCGGGAAGCGGCGTGACCTATTTGTTCTCCGGCACGGCTTCCGACGACAGCATTACCGGATCCATCTACCTCGGGGAGTATATGGGAGCGAAGTTCTCCGCCAAACGCGCATCCTACAAAAACGAGCGGAGACGGATCGTCATCCCGGGGGGACCTCCGCTGGCAACTTAAGATTATAATCCGGACAAGACAGGTAATTGATCCATCGTGATTGACAGGGCGCGCCCGGACGGAATGTGTGTGTTGGTCGCGCGCGCGTTCGCCGATCGCAGCTCATAAAAAATCCAATGCTGTAATAATTCAGAAATGCTTATTGATAAGAAATTGCTCCCGCCCTTTGCGTGCACCGCGCTCGTTCTGTTACTTTTTTTCACCACTGTTCATGCACAGCAAAATCAGGATATCGACCTTTTGCTGAAAGGCGGACATGTCATCGATCCGAAGAACAACATCGATGCGGTCATGGACGTGGCGATCGCCGGAGGCAAGATAGCGCAGGTGGCGCCGAACATTCCGGCGGCGCGCGCGAAAAAGGTGATTGCTGTTAACGGTTTGTTTGTCACCCCGGGCCTCATCGACATGCACGTGCACGTGTACCCGGGGAATGACCTCGGTTCCTATATCGCCAACGGTCCCACCAGTGTCGCGCCGGACGGATTCACGTTCCGCTCCGGTGTCACCACAGTTGTGGACGCGGGCTCTTCCGGCTGGAGGAACTTCCGCCAGTTCAAGGAGCAAACCATCGACCGCGCCCAGACAAGGGTGCTGGCGCTGCTGAATATCGTGGGCACGGGCATGTTCGGACGCTTCGAGGAACAGGATGTGTCAGACATGAACCCGGTGATGACGGCGCATATGATCAGCAAACTTTTTCCCGATATACTGGTGGGCATTAAGTCGGCGCATTATTGGGGAGACTTTACATCGGTGGACAAAGCAGTGGAAGCTGGAAAACTGGCGAATGTGCCGGTCATGGTCGACTTCGGCGAGCACGATCCGCCGAACTCAATCGAAGCGCTGTTTATGAAACACCTGCGTCCGGGAGACATCTTTACCCATACATTTTCCTACGGGCCGCGGCAAAGGGAAACGGTTGTCGACGAAAGCGGAAAAGTGAAACCGTTTGTATTCGAGGCGCAAAAACGCGGAATCATCTTCGACGTGGGCCACGGCGGCGGGGCATTTTCCTGGCGCCAGGCGGTGCCGGCCATGAAGCAGGGCTTTAAACCGGATGTGATCAGCACGGATTTGCACACCCAGAGCATGAACGGTGGAATGAAGGACCTGACCAACGTGATGTCAAAATTCCTGAACATGGGCATGACACTGCAGGATGTTGTGTTGCGGACGACGGTAAATCCCGCAAAGGTGATCAACCGGCCCGCGTTGGGCACCCTCAGCGTGGGATCGGACGCCGACGTGGCAGTCTTTAACGTGCGCAAAGGAGATTTTGGATTCCTGGATGTGCGGGGCACCACACTGAAAGGCGACCGGAAGCTGGAGACCGAGCTGACGATCCGGAACGGAAAAATCGTTTGGGACCTGAACGGGATCTCCGGGCCCCTTTGGGATACTGAAAAATAACGGCGGTTGCCAGGTAAGTCCACTCATGGTAGGATCAGAACACTGACTCTTCTTACAGTAGCCATTGCGTTGTCGGCGACGGGCTTTCTCGCGGAAGCCCAGGACATCGACCTCCTCATCACGAACGGACATGTCATCGATCCGAAGAACCATGTCGACGGGAAAATGGATGTCGCCATCGCGGGAGGGAAGATCGTGGAAGTCGCTCCTGTTATTCCGGCAGCCAAAGCGAAAAAAGTTATTGACGCCAAAGGCTTGTACGTAAGTCCCGGGTTTATCGACATTCACACGCACGTGTTTGTGGGAAGTGGTCCGGGTTTCGCAGATGGCATCAACAGTATATCGCCCGATGATTTTGCCTGCCGGTCGGGAGTCACCACCGTCGTGGATGCCGGCACCTCCGGCTGGCGCAACTTCCCGCGATTCAAAGAGCAGGTGATAGACCAATCGAAAACCCGCGTGCTGGCTTTTCTTAGCATCGGCGGTTTGGGCCTGAGCGGAAAGCCCGCGCAGGAAGACGTGAACGATATGAACGTGGATTCTACATTCCGCACCGCGAGAAAGTATGCGGACGCGATCGTGGGAATAAAGATCGGTCACTACGAAGGCAAGGACTGGACGCCGTTCGACCGCGCCCTGGAGGCTGCGGGAAAAGCCAACGTCCCGCTCCTGGTCGAATGCCACCTGCCGCAGTACTCGCTGGAAGACCAGTTGAACCGCATGCGCCCGGGCGACATTATCACGCATTCCTATGAAAATATTTCTGAGCGCATGCCCGTAGTGGACGAGCATGGCGTGTTGAGGCCATTTGTGAAGGAAGCGCTCAGGAAGGGAATACTCTTCGATGTCGGTCACGGAGGAGCCGGCTTCTGGTTCAGCCAGGCAATCCCGGCCTTCAAACAAGGACTGGCGCCCAATTCATTCGGCACCGACCTGCATCGCTTCAGCGTCAATGCAGGCATGAAAGACATGCTCAACGTGATGTCGAAGTACATGGCCATGGGCATGAAGATCGGAGATGTGGTGCTCCACGCGACGTGGGCTCCCGCGAAGGCGATCAAACGCGAGGACCTCGGGCACCTGAGCAAGGGGGCGGTCGCAGACATAGCCGTGTGGAGTATCCGCAAAGGGAGATTCGGCTTTGTCGATGCCGGCGGAAACAGGATCGAAGGACAGGAAAAGCTCGAAGCGGAATTGACTCTCCGCGACGGAAAAATCGTCTGGGATCTCAACGGATTGTCGGCGAAGAAATTTCAGGAGAACAACCAGTAAGGTCATTTTAGAAAACAGGATATACCGTTTTTGAGACTTTTGATATTAATTTTTTCACATGCGTTTACAACCCCGCTTTTTTTCAAAGTTGATGCTCGCCGCGCTCGTCGGCCTTATCCTGACACACTGCCAGGAGCCGGCTGCTTTACCGACCGCGGATCCCGATAACGGCGGCCTGTACCTGCCCGGTGGATTTGACGCGCTGGTCGTCGCGGAGCAGACCGGGCGCGCAAGGCATATCGCGGTCAATGAAAACGGGGACATCTACGTAAAGTTAACCTACAACGATGCCATGAAAGGGTCCGGTGGCACGGTCGGGCTACGGGACATCAACGGCGACGGACGGGCGGACACCATCGTCTACTTCGGCGACTACAAAGACGAGGGCGGCTCGGCCGTCGGCGTAACCATTCACGACGGTTTCCTCTATACCAGCACGGTGCGGACCGTGCTGCGGAATAAACTGACACCGGGAAAATTAGTGCCGGAAAGCGAAACGGAAGTGGTGCTCACGGATACGGACCCCAATGTGGTGGACAACTGGCATACGACAAAACCGCTTGCCTTCGATAACAAGGGAAACATGTTCGTTCCCTTCGGCTCTCCTTCCGACGCATGTCATGACATTACCAAATACGGACCCGTAGGCCTCCCGGGAGGAGCAGCGCTGGATCCATGCCCCGAGCTCGAAACACACGCGGGCATCTGGAGATTCGACGCCGGCAAGACTGGCCTCACTCAGGCCGACGGTCAGAAATTTGCGACGGGGATAAGAAGTATCGTAGGCATGCAGTGGAATCCCGGCGATGAAAGTCTCTATGCTGTCGCAAACGGCATCGATAATTTCCACACGATGTATCCGGACCGGTTTACGTCGTGGCAGGCTGCCGTGCTTCCCGCGGAGTCATTGATCAAGGTCACGGAAGGATCAAACTTCGGCTGGCCCTATGCTTATTACGACCAGATCCAGGGAAAAAATGTACTGTCGCCGGGATATGGCGGCGACGGGAAAAAAACCGACCGCGTCGCAGATTTCGATGAACCCGTCATGGGCTTTCCAGGTCATTGGGCTCCCATGGACTTGTTATTCTACCAGGGTAACCAGTTTCCCGCACGGTATAAGAAAGGAGTCTTTATCGCGTTTCACGGATCGACGGACCGCTCTCCTTATCCACAGGCAGGCTATATCGTGTGCTTCGTTCCGTTTGAGAACGGAAAACCGGACGGCAGATGGGAAGTCTTTGCCGATGGATTCACCGGGGTAGACACCGTGGCAAATACCAGTGACGCCGTTTACCGGCCTATGGGACTCGCCGAAGGACCGGACGGTTCATTGTATATTTCCGAATCAAATAAAGGCAGGATCTGGCGCGTGATGTACAGAGGTAACAAGGATCAATTCAGAGAAGACCAGCTTGCCGAAATGGAAAAGAGAAAGGCAAGGTCGTATATTAAAACTCCGGACGAGGATGACCAGCTGAACAAAGGCAGCATGCTGGAAGGCAGCATATTGTACCGGACCTATTGTTCGGTCTGTCATCAGAATGATGGCAAGGGAGATAACAACCGCTTTCCGCCGCTGGTGGATTCAGATTGGGTAAAAGGCGACCGCGACCGGCTCATTGGATTGGTATTGAATGGCTTGCAGGGAAGGATCACCGTCAACGGGAAATCGTACAACGGGTTGATGCCCAGGCACGATCACCTGGACGACCATGCGGTGGCCTCCATCCTCAGTTACATCAGAAAGAGGTTCAACAAGGGGGAACCGATCACGAAATCGCAGGTGAGTAAAGTACGAGCCGGGACGGTCAAGGGAAGCTGAAACGTGTTGCGCGCATTTATTTTGAATGCTGAGAGCGGCTGTAGAATATTAAAAAATACACAAATGCGTGCCTTACTAACGGCGAATAAATAATTTGGAAATCAAAAAAAGAAAATATGAAGATCACAGGCATACTATTTATTTTAATGGGCTACTCTGCTCTTGCGATGGCACAGACATCAAACAGTAAAAACTTTTACCTCCTGATCGGCACGTACAGCAACCAGGAGAAGACGAATGGCATTCACGTGTACACCTTCAATGCCGCGACGGGAGAATTCAGTGAAAAGTCCAAGTTCACAGACATCACCAATCCCTCATACCTGGCCGTGAGCAAGGACCGCAAAAATGTTTATGCGGTGAGCGAAGGGGGAGCTGGCAAAGGAATGAACGCATTCGCTTTCGATATGGCTTCCGGCAAGCTGACGTATCTGAACAGCGGAAGCTCAGGGGGAAATGGTCCCTGTTATGTTTCGGTCGACGACAAAAAGCAGACGGTCTTTGCCGCCAATTATGGAGGAGGGAGCCTGTCTGCCACGCGGCTGAACAGCGACGGATCGCTGAGCGGAGATATCCAGGTCATCCAGCACGAGGGGACGGGCGTCAACAAAAGCAG
Source organism: Chryseosolibacter sp. (assembly GCA_036383235.1). Classification (GTDB taxonomy): domain Bacteria; phylum Bacteroidota; class Bacteroidia; order Cytophagales; family Cyclobacteriaceae; genus Chryseosolibacter. The sequence goes on along the minus strand of DASVOT010000707.1, from coordinate 2,161 downwards.
GCAGGATAAACCACATGTCCATTCCGTCGTCTTGTCGCCGGACGACCGGTATCTGCTCGTCCAGGATCTGGGCACGGATAAAGTGAGTGTCTATCGTTACGACCCACAGGGGACCAAACCACTGACACCTGCCGAGCCCGCGTTCGCAACGGTCAAAGCGGGTGGTGGTCCGCGTCATCTCACCTTTCATCCCAATGGCAAATACGCATACGTCATCCTGGAGATGGGTGGTGACATCGTTGGTTTTGATTACAAGAACGGCAAGCTGACGCCGAAGCAGACCATTACCATGTTGTCTCCGGGATTTAAGGGCGATGTGGGCGCAGCCGACATCCATATTTCACCCGACGGAAAATTCCTTTACGGGTCGAACCGCGGCGACGCGAATGAGATCGTGATTTATTCCATTGATAAGAAGGGAATGCTGACGTATGTCGGCCGCGAGCACTCCATGATTTCGACGCCGCGGAATTTCGCCATCGATCCCACCGGTAATTTCCTCCTCGTCGCCAATCAAAACAGCAACGATGTGGTGATCTTCCGGCGCAACCAGAAGACCGGCTTGCTGACCCCCGCCGGAAATCGCATCCAGGTGGACAAACCGGTGTGTCTCAAGTTTGTTCCGATGGATTAGTCTCGGGTCGGCAATCAGTAGTCAGTATTCAGTGACTGACTACCGACTACCGACTTACCGACTACCGATTTACCGACTACCGATTCACCGACTACCGACTCTGGAGACCTCCACCAGCCAGTCCCATGGATATGGAGCCTTCAGCCAGGAGGGGGGTTCGGCAAACTCAGTGGTCCACTCGTATTCGATCTTGTCGATCTTTTGAATTTTAAAGCCTGCATCGGCGAAGATCACTTCTATTTCGGGGTGCAGGTAATGTTTCGTTGTGACGCCATCGATCCTGATCAGTCCCTGGAAGAGGTCGCGCTTGCTTCCGCTGAAATAGCTGAGCTCGGAATCCGGAATGTCGGATGGCATGACGCCTTCTTTCTTATACCATTCGATGAGCCTCCACGCGTAGAACAGGATGGACTCCAAAGCCGGCATCACAAAAATGGCGGCGGCGCCCGGCTTTAGTGCCCTGTACGCATTTTCAATGATGGCGATATTTTTTTGCAGGTCGGGAAGGAGGAGAACGTTGCAGCAAAATCCAAAATCCGCCTGGGGAAGCTTTAGCTTTGAGTTCGTGAGGTCGACTTTCTGGAATTCGATGTTCGTGTATTGCTTGTTGGCGGCGATGTCCAGGCACTTATCTGAAATGTCCACGGCGAAAACTTTTTTGAAAGCCGGCGATAAGTACGGAAACGCTTTGCCCGTTCCACAACCCAGGTCGATGGCTGTCCTGTTGGTGTCAGCGTACCGGTCGAAATAGACGCGAAGCTTCTTGTCCTTATCGCTTTTGAAGACGTCAAATATTTCCTGGTCATAACTGTGGGCGATCCTGTTCCAGTGCGATTCTTCGTTCATGGCGTATTGAGATTAAACAGTGTCCAAATCGATTTCGGAGGTTTTCTCAGCAATAATACCCACACCAGGGCGAATTAGGAAGTAATGCCACCATTGTTGTCCGTGGAAAATCTAATTCCGTTTTAATTCTTTTTTTTCAAGGATGTGAAGTGGTTTTTGATTTTTCGAAAAACAGAGCTCTCTGAAGAAGGATTGATCAGGCGGGGGGATAGCAGAAACTGAAGAGAACGAAGATGAGCCCGTTTAACCTCGACAAACAAACATCGATCGGAACCACTCCAAAGCACAAGTCGCAAGGAACTTACTTCGATCGGACTGGCGTCAAAGTTTAAACAAGTCTCATGCTTGAATGGTTTTCTGATATCTGCGACGGCACGTTCGGAGTGAATGCATTACCCTATTATCGCTGCACGCATTTTGCCCAGGGCGTTGAGGATCCTGTCGCAGGCGTTCACATCGAGGCATGCACAAGCCTTATTCGCTTAGTAGCACAACGTCTCACCTCACAGTCCAACCCTATTCCCTTATGATCGGGGGTATGCCTGTCGCGAGTCACTGCGGACTAACTTGTAGAGTGTTCATCGGTTTATGCCCAGGCTGATCGTGCAGGTCAATAAGCGAATAAGGTCGGGAAACCGGCAGGGCATTTTTCTATAAGGGAATAAGGTTTGCGTGTGCGTC
>DASVOT010000706.1:0-1962 GCA_036383235.1 Chryseosolibacter sp. | reverse complement strand
CGCCGTCCATGAATTCGGTGTAGGTAATAAATGGAAAAGTCTGGTCTCTGTTCCCTTGTTTGATCCACACGGCGTGATCGTACACTGTTCCGAGCGTGCCGGGAAGCTCAAACCCGATCGTATTCTTACCGGCGTAAATGTAATCGCAGGCCAGGTCCGTGATGTTCCATTTATCCAGCGCTTGCGAATACTGGTATCCTACGGCAAAGAGGGATGCGGGCGTGATCTTGTCTTTTCGGGAAAAATCGGCCATTACGCGGGGTACCTGGTGGCCTCCCAGGTTCAGGACCTCCTGCGTGGATCGCCGGGAGTAAGAAAAAGGGTCGATGGGATAATGCGAGATGGCGGGGATCGGCTCATGCCCCGCGCGGTTGTCATACCGCCGGGCCAACGCGATGGCTACAGGCACTTCGGCCTCCGGCTCTTCGGTGAGCGATACGCGGATGGTGTCGCCCAGGCCATCCTCGAGCAGCGTCCCGATTCCGACGGAAGATTTGATCCTTCCGTCCTCTCCATCGCCGGCTTCCGTGACGCCCAGGTGCAGCGGATAGGGCTTTAACCCCTCTTCATCCAGTTTCCGGACTAATAACCGGTAGGCCTGCACCATCACCTGCGGATTGCTCGACTTCATGGACAGCACCACGTCGTAATATTGAAAGTCTTCGCATATCCTGAGGAATTCCAGGGCGCTTTCGACCATCCCCAGTGGCGTGTCGCCATAGCGGCTCATGATACGGTCGGAAAGTGACCCGTGGTTCGTACCGATACGCATAGCCGTTCCGTATTCCTTGCAGATCCGCACCAACGGCGTGAACTTTTGCCGGATGCGGTCCAGCTCCGCCTCATACGACGCGTCCGTGTATTCAATTTCCTCGAAACGTTTCTTGTCGGCGTAGTTACCCGGATTGATCCTTACCTTTTCGACAATGCGTGCCGCGAGCTCGGCGGCGTTGGGTGTGAAGTGGATGTCGGCGATCAGCGGCACCTGGTATCCCCTGCTTCGAAGCTCCTTTTTAATGGCCTCCAGGTTCTGCGCCTCCTTCATGCTGGGCGCAGTGATCCGCACGTACTCGCACCCCGCTTCGACCATCCTGATCGCCTGCTCGACGGACCCTTTTGTGTCCATCGTATCGACCGTGGTCATCGACTGGATGCGGATCGGATTTTCACCTCCCATGGGCAGGTTCCCGATTCTCACTTCAATCGTTTTCCTCCGGCTGTATGCTACCAGGCTGTTGCAGTACTGCTTAACGGACGCTATCTGGGTGCTCACACGTGTACGTTTACGCAAAATTAACCTTTACGAAGGTAATTAGTTCCTCCTGCCGGCTTTTTTTGATCGGTGAGGGCCGATGAGGCAACCATTCGCTTACTCCAGGCAGCCTGCCGGCAAGTCAGATATCGCCGAGCTGCGGACGGATAATAATTTCCTCCACCACGCTGCCGGCCGAAAGCGCGTGCGCGGCAAAGACGGTGTCGGCAACATCTTCAGGTTTCATAAAACGTTCATCGGGCAGCCCTGCTCCTTCCCAGCTGCGCGTTCTGGTTGCGCCCGGCATCACCGCGGTGACCCGGATCCCGTGATCCTTCAATTCCTCCCGCAGGCATTTTGAAAAACCCAGCAGGGCGAATTTCGAAATGGCATACGAGCCTCCGTTCTCATACGCCTGAAAACTGGCGATGGAGCACATGTTGAAAATGTGGCCTGACTTGATTTTTTTCATTTCTGAAACCAGTCCTCGCGTGACATGATAGGCGCTGTACAAATTCGCCTCGATCATGCTTTCAAGATTGCCCTCCGGCTCAGTGGAGATATCTCCGGCCACGAAATACCCGGCGTTGTTTACCAGCACGTCCACGTTTCTTTTCAATCCAAGCACGTACCCGAGAAATGCGTGGATGCCGGACCGTTCAGAGAGGTCGGCCGGGTGGGTATATACGCTCGAACCTGGGTTAATTTTT
>DASVOT010000705.1:0-2671 GCA_036383235.1 Chryseosolibacter sp. | reverse complement strand
AGGTCATTGAACTATGTTTTTTATGCAATTTGTCTTAGTTTAGGTCATTGAACTAAACGTGCAACCCCAAAAACCAACAGAACAATGGCAAGGAAAAATCAGGTAATTGCAAACCGAACCTTTGGCGACAAGGTGAAGTTTCTGGTGACTGCCGAGGACTCAAAAGGAGAATTGATGCGCGCAGAGCTCTGGGTAAAACCCGGAGGGCAAGGCCCCCCGGAACATTTCCATCCCATCCAAAGTGAAGGTTTCGAAGTTATTCAGGGAGAATTAACATTGAATTGCGATGGCAAGCAGATCGTATTAAAGAAAGGGGAAAAATACGTCGTACCGCCAAACACATCTCATAAGTGGTCAAACACGGCCAACGAAGAATTAGTTGTGATAGGTGAACTGCGGCCCGCATTAAAAACCGAGTTCTTTCTGGAAACCATGTATTCATTGGACGCTCAAGGGAAAACAAATAAAAATGGACTCCCTAATCCCCTGCAATTTGCAGCCATTCTGAATGAGTATTACGGGGAATTGTTCGTGGTAGGTCAACCAATTCCAGCTCAGAAATTTGTGGCAAAAATAGTCGGCGGGCTGGCAAAGCGGATCGGATACAAAGGGTATATTCCTTTTCCTGCGACGTAGCTAACATGTAATCCTGTTAACCAAATCGCTATTCGCGACCATCATCCTCACCGTCATCATCCTTATTTTCCAATCGGTGAATGATTTTTCCGGTTTCATCATCGATCTTTTCCCATTCTTCGGCATATCGCCTGAGGTTGGCGTTGACTTCCTCTATCTTAAAAGACGCAACGTCTTCCGGTGCTATGGCTTGTGTCAGGGAGTCTGCCGGGCAGGCTCTTTCGCCTCCAATGCAAACAGGCCTATCAGGTGCTTCATGAGAATGCAATATTTCTTCAAGTGTGATCTGGAGTTCCCGACGCTCATAAGCGCTATAGATGTATGTAAACTTCGCTTTGACCATCGTAACCAGTTCATCCAGCGCGGTATCCATTACATCCCGGTCGTTTGGATCGCCCCCCGTGTCAAATTCAACGCCAAAATCACGAACTCTGATTTTATTGATGTTGAATTCGAACGGATATTCATTCTTCCAACCCATTAACATTTGGATGATGTCGTGCAAGTCATCAAAAAACGTATTGCCCGGCACAGTAAGCTTGCGCCAGATGGTCGGATTGCTGCCCACGAGTTCGATTTTGAGTTGATATGTGTGGCTCACGGTTATTGTTTTTCCGATCGTTTTTATCGGGTTGCAAAGTTATAGGTTCAATGTTTGAGTGACTGTCATATTGGACGCTTCTCCGTAATATTTCAATCGACTACTTTCACCGTTCACCTCTAATACCCCAATAACACGAACGGCGCCCAATAATACGGGTCGTTGAATTTTTTTGAGCTGATCAGTTTAATTTTTGCCTCCTGCAATGACCTCGCCTTTCCCTTCCCCGACAACAAGCCGTTATAGAAAGAGATCATCAGCTGCGAGGTGCTGGCGTCGGACACCTTCCACAAAGAGACCAGCAGATTGCGGGCGCCGGCATACATAAAGGCCCTCGTCAACCCGAGAATCCCTTCTCCCTCGGCAATCTTCCCGAGCCCCGTCTCGCACGCCGAGAGCGTCACGAGCTCCGCATTCCACTCCAGCCCGTAGATCTCCCCCGCGTACAGAATGCCATCGTTTCCCCCGGCTGAATCCTGCGACATCAGCAAGGCCGAAAGCTCGGGATAACGATCGTTGACGATCCCGTGTGTCGCCAGGTGGATATATTTAAATCCTCCAAGCTGCGGATCCTTCAGCGCCATCTCCCTCGCATCCCTGAATATGAAGTAACGCGCAAACAAATTCTTCCTGTCAAATAGCCTTTTGATGGTGATCACTTCGTCTTCGGAGCCGGGAATGGGCGGGATCTTTCCTCCGGGCGCAAAATCCCGCATGGTCGTATCGCTGGCGGCCATCGACCGCGTCGTTGTATTCACGAGAAAATTTGTTTGCGACCCCTCGGAAAAAACCGGAGCAAAAGCAATAAAGTCGCGATCGCCATACCGATGAGGCGCTGTGTAGGTGTTAAGGACCTGCGTTGCTGAAATGGCGTAGCTGATCGTATACTTCTTCCCAAGAAAGGCCCTTCTGCCAAAACCGGATCTCCCGCGACCAGCCTCTCGTCTGATGAGCGTCTCGAAAGGCAGGTAAGACAGGATGCCATCCGGGATTATAACAACCTGGTCGATGGCGGCTTGATCCCCCAGCATGCGGTCGACAGGCTTCCAGAGCGCATCGTATAAACTCTCCGAGATGCTCACGAATTGGTCGTCGACTTTGCCGGTGATCGCGTTTCTCAGCCCCCGCACGCTGCGGCCGATGTCTTCGGTCAGGAACGTGTCATATACGGCGATATCCCGGGCAGTCAGCAACAGGATGTTGAGGGATGAGTCCACGAGTGAGTACTCCACCAGGGCAGCATGGGGATTTTCGCGCAGAAAAGTGGACCGTAGCTCCGCCGGTGTACTCACCCGCGTGCTGTACTTCAGGTCAAAGTACTTGGGATGCTCATGCTCAAGGCGTCTGGTAAGCCGCGAATATTCGTCGGTCAGCTGAAAAATTTCCGTTCTCAGGCGGCTGACGCCGGGGTCAGATTCTTTTGCTCCCGACTGG
>DASVOT010000704.1:0-2254 GCA_036383235.1 Chryseosolibacter sp. | reverse complement strand
AACAGCCTGTTGCAGGCGCAGGAAAATAAAAAAGTGCCGGCTGGATTTACCTCCTTATTTAACGGCAGGAATTTCGATAACTGGAAGGTGCCGGAGGGTGACAACGGCCACTGGAAGATCATCGACGGCGTCATTGACTATGACGCGCAAAGCGAAGCACAGGATAAAAATCTTTGGTCGGCGAAACAGTACAGGAACTTCATCCTGTATGTCGATTGGCGCATCAAGGAAGTTCCCTGGAAAAATCCGAATGTACCCATCATCCTTCCAAGCGGGCTTCACAAATTGGACGAAAAAGGGAATGAGATTCACATGGTCGTGCCGGACTCGGACTCCGGCATCCTGTTAAGGGGAGTCGGGAAGTGCCAGGCGAACATCTGGGGATGGCCGATCGGGTCCGGAGAAGTGTACGGATACCGCATGGACGACAAAATGCCACCGGAGGTAAGACGCGGCGTGACTCCGAAAGTGAATGCCGATAAGAACATCGGGGAATGGAATACATTCAAAATCACCATGAAGGGCAACCGGATGAGCGTGGAGCTCAATGGGATCCTCGTCATCGACAATGCAGAGCTGCCCGGGCTGCCTGAGAGCGGTCCCATCGGTTTACAGCATCACGGGTCAAAGAAGGACGGTGAATGGACCAGCCCGCCCAGTCTTGTGCAGTTCAGGAATATTTACATCAAGGAAATATAACCGGCCGCCATCTGCCCTGCCGGCTTCCGCGGAGTTCACGGACCTCGCGGAAGCTGTGCGGCTTATGTCTGAGTGGAAAATATTTTCGCTACTCAGCCCTCACGTGCAGTTTCTTCAGGATGTCGGCCAGCGCGCGTGGATCGCCTGCATAAGGCTCAAGGTTGAACAACTCCACCTTCCTGAAGTCGACCGGATGGCTTTCACTCTGCAGGGAGATATACCCCTCCTGCAACAACGTGCCGTCTACCTTCACGGCCGGATCGTAATGCGAAACATTTCCGCCCCCGATCTGGGGCTTGTAGTATTTCAGAACCGTTTGTCCGTCGATGATATGCTCCATGACCGAGTCACCCAGCACCAGCACCTCGACCCTCACCCACTGATCACCGTGATACGTTTTTGACTTTGAGTTGACGCAATGGTTGGTGAACAGTTTTCCATCCATTACCACGTTGGTACCCGGCGTGCACAGGTTCGCCGTCGGCCTTTCATCCTTTCCATTGCCTCCCAGCAACTGAACCTCGATGGAGATGGGAAAGTCCTGGTCGATCCCCATCGTCTCCGGAGGCTGACAATGCAGCATGGCTCCGCTGTTTCTTATCGCCCATCCCGGACCATTGGGAGCCTGGTCGCCGACAAACCGATACTCCACCGCCAGCAGGTAGTTGCCGAACTTTTCCTTGTAGAAGATGTGGCCGAACCTTTCATTGAAATCCGTGTAAGCATCATACCTGACTTTCATTAATCCGTCTTCCACCCGAAATGTATTGCCGAAATTTTCACCCAGGGGATAGCCTGTGATCTTCACTTTCCAGTCATTGAGATCTTTGCCATTGAACAACTGGACCCAGCCATCCGGCGATCCGGCAGGCTGGTTGCTGCGGCATGCTAAAATGAGGACAAACAAAAAAAGGCAGATGCGGTTTCTCATATTTCCGGTTTTTATGAATCGGAAATAAAGATGGCTATTTCAACGCCATATACAAAATCTCGACCGGATGAAGCGACTTTCTTCCCGTACCGTCTTTGATCTGATGGCGGCAACTGGTGCCAGGCGCCGCAATGATTACGTCTTCAGCCTGTTTTCTCACAGCGGGGAAAAGCACCAGCTCGCCGATCTGCAGCGATATATCATAATGCTCGCGCTCGTATCCGAAAGATCCGGCCATGCCGCAGCATCCCGAGGGGATCACGTGCACCTGGTTGTTTCCCATGCGGGTCAGGATCTTCTTCGTATGGGTCAGTGTTGAGAGCGCCTTTTGCTGGCAGTGTCCGTGCAACTTGATAAGGCGGCCCTGCTGGTTAAAAAGATCCAGGTCGATATTCCCCGCCTCGAGCTCCTTAGCGAGGAATTCCTCCACCATGAGGGTATGGCGAGCAATGCCGAGGGCGGCCTCCTTTTCAGCGCCCCTGAGCAGGTCGGGATATTCGTCGCGGAACGTAAGGATGGCGGAAGGCTCCACTCCGATCAAAGGCGTGTCGTGAGTGACCTTGTCCCTGAAGAGGGCCACATTCTTCCTGGCCAGGTCCCTTGCCTGTTCCAGCAGCCCTTTCG
>DASVOT010000703.1:0-3056 GCA_036383235.1 Chryseosolibacter sp. | reverse complement strand
CGCGGTGGCACGGAAAATAAGGGATGACGCTCACGGAGACGCTGACAACGGATAAGGCAAACAGGTCCACCTGGGTGCAGGGTATTTCGTGCCCTTCACACGATTGGCCAGGCTTTTTACTTTCTGGTAATGGCCGGCATTCCCTTTTTCTGACGGTACGAGATTTTAGCCCCCGTATCCGATGAAAAGGAAAATTACGTTGATTCCCGGTGACGGAATCGGTCCGGAGATCATGGCATCGGTTAAATCGATCTTCTCCGCGCTGGAGGCGCCAATTGAATGGGAAGAAGAGAACGCGGGTTTATCGACCCTGAGCAGCCGCGGGGAGCTGTTGCCGAAGTCGTTATTGAAATCCCTTGAGGCGAACAAAGTGGGTTTGAAAGGACCCATCACCACTCCGGTGGGTGAAGGTTTTCGCAGCGTAAACATTCAGCTGCGCCAGCATTTCGACCTGTTCGCAAATATCCGGCCATGCAAGTCTTTGGATGCCGTACCCACCCGGTTTCGGAATGTCGACCTGGTCATCATCCGCGAGAACACAGAAGGTCTTTACTCAGGACTGGAGAATTACGACGAGCGGCTCGGGATTGTCGATTCCATTGCGCGGGTGACGAAGCGGGGATGCGAGCGCATTGTGCGCGCCGGGTTCAACTACGCCAAGCAGAACCACCGCGCCAAGGTGACACTCGTTCATAAGGCGAACATCCTGAAGCAGGCCGGCGCTATGCTTCTGAATGCCGGCAAGGCCATTTCGCCTGAATACGCCGGCATCACAATGGAAGATCTGATCATCGACAACATGTGCATGCAGCTTGTCACCAGGCCGGAACGGTACGACGTAATTGTAACGACAAACCTTTTCGGAGACATCCTTTCTGACCTTGCCGCGGGGCTGGTCGGAGGCTTGGGCGTTGCGGCGGGCGCCAACATCGGCTCAAACGTGGCGGTGTTTGAAGCGGTGCACGGCTCAGCACCCGACATCGCCGGCAAAAATATTGCTAACCCTACGGCTATACTCAAGTCTTCGATCATGATGTTGCATTATCTGGGCGAGGAGGAACTCGCCTTGAAACTCGATCGCGCCATCGACGAGACGTTAGCCAGTCGCGAGCAACGCACGGCTGACCTGGGCGGAACAGCAGGCACGACACAGTTCACCGACCACATTATCAGGCACCTGGAGAAGGATGAAGTGCATCCCGTGCACCACAGCAGCTACTAATTCCGCAGGCCGGCCCGGCTTTTTAGCGAGGCCGGAAATTACGCAACCCAGCCATCCCCGTACTACCTGTACAGGGTGCCGTGCCAGTTGGCACGACGGCTGGATATCTGAGTCAGCGGTGGGATTCGAACCCACGTATATCAGTGTTGCAGACTGATCCCTTAAACCACTTGGGTACGCTGACAAAAAATCACAGGCAAAAAAAAAACCCCGGACTGGCTGGCCCGGGGCTTTGTTATAATATTTTTTAGCTCTACATCATAACATTAATTCCGGGCATGTGCATACCATCTGCTTATCGCGCTTTTGCTGATTGCAGGCTTTACAAGATATGTTTTGCACCGATTTCATTTCCGTTTCGTTGAGACAAAATAAAAGAGGAATTTCTGGTTATCCAAATGAAAGAGACTTTTTTTGTGACCTGATATCCGATGGCAAAATTCGCGTAGCGGAAAAATCCAGGTGCATTCGCAGAAAGAAATCAAACGCTACTCCAGCCTCATCGCATTTACAGGATTCTCTTTCGCCGCCTTAACCGACTGGTAGCTGATGGTGAGCAGCGCTACCAGCAGCGAGATGACACCCGAAAAGACGACAAAAGTGAAGTCAACGGTAATGCGGTTGGCAAAACCCGACAGCCAGGATTCGGCGAAGTACCACGCGAGGGGTGTTGCGATGGCGAACGCCACCATGACAAGCATGGTAAAATCGCGCGACATGAGGATCATTACCTGCGAAACGGAGGCTCCCATCACCTTGCGGATCGAGATCTCTTTTGCCCTTTGCTCAGCGGTATAGGCCGCGAGTCCGAACAATCCCAGGCAGGCGATTGTGATGGCCAGGAGCGTGAAGATGAGAATGATCTGACTCATCCGTCGCTCAGCGCGGAACAATGCGTTGAAGTTTTCGTCCACGAAAGAGTATTCGAAGGGAGCATCGGGCGCGTACTTTTTCCAGATCTTTTCCAGCGTCCGGATATGGTCCTGTGTATTGCCTGCGGAAAGACGGATGGCCATTTCAAAGTTGGGTTCCGGTCCGAGCAGGATGGCCATCGGCTTCACGTTGTCGCGCAGGGACTGGTAATTGAAATCCCTCAGCACGCCGATCACTTTCAACGGCTTCGGCGTTTCGCTTTGGTATGTGAGGACGACCGCCTCGTCAAGATTCGCGAAGCCCATCTGTTTATAGGCCGTTTCATTGAGAATGATCGCCGTGGAGTCGCTTTTGAAATCGCGGGAGAAAAATCTTCCTTCGGCCATCTGGTATCCCATCGTTTTCAGATGATCGTAATCCACATGGTAGACGTGCAGCAGGAAATCCTGTTCCGATCCTCCTTTTCGGAAGGCGCTGGTCCACGTCACGCGTGGCGGAAGATTGTTCGAGAAGCTCGCAGCCTTGAATGCAGGATTGGCCACGACTTCCTCTTTGAAAGCCTGCGCGTTCGTTTTCAGCGCTAACGTGTGAAGCATGTTCACGATATTTTCCTTGTCAAAGCCGAGATTTTTCTCCTGCATATAATGGAGCTGCCGGTAAACGACCATGCTGCCAAAGATGAGCGCAATGGAAATCATGAACTGAAACACCACGAGCACATTTCTTAAAGCTGAATTTTTAAACCCCGATCTGACTTTGCCTTTCAGCACCTCCGTTGGCCTGAAGGAAGTGAGATAGAAGGCAGGATAGCTCCCTGCAACGAGTCCGATCAGGAGCGTAAACGCGACCAGGCCAACGATGACTACCGGATTGGAAAATATTGAAAGCGTGAGCGCTTTTCCGGCCAGCACGTTGAACGATCCGAGCGATATGCCGACGAGCGCCAGCGCCACGACGGTGG
>DASVOT010000702.1:0-13283 GCA_036383235.1 Chryseosolibacter sp. | reverse complement strand
AGGTGATATCCCTGGTTCTTGATCATGGAATAAAGCACGGGTATTTCTTCGGGGCTATCCTGCAGGTCCGCATCCATCGTGATGATCACTTTGCCCCGCACCGCCCTGAACCCCGTCTGTAAAGCGGCCGATTTTCCGAAGTTCCGGTTGAACCGGATTCCTTTGAAACGGCTGTCGCCCTCGCTGACTTCAAGGATCTTCTGCCAGGTGGAATCCGAACTGCCGTCGTCGACGATTATGACCTCGTAAGATAAGCCATGTGTCTGCATCACACGGCCTATCCACTGGCATAATTCAGGAATGGATTCTTCTTCATCCTGTGCTGGAATCACAACTGAGATCTCCGGATTGTCCATCTATCAAAATACCCCTTGCGGATTTTTCTTTTGTGTAAAGATAGTCACGATCAGACCAATAATAACAGCGGCAATGATCGATCCGACAAACGCGAATATCAGGATCGCCTCCGGAGAGGTGAACATGGACGCAAACTTCATGGCCTGGTCAATTTGCTCGTCACTCATGCCTTTCTCCTGCATTTTCTCCAATTGTTTTTCCTTGATCATGTCGATAAAGCCCGTATCAATAAATTTAATGTACAGGTAGGTGAAGATGCTTCCGATCACTCCTGAGATCAGGCCGATCCATAACGAAATTCCCACGCCCTGACCATACGACATGAATCCGTCGCCGTTCTCCTTGTAGTACTTATGCGCGAGAAAAATAATGGCTGCCGTGATAATGTACCCAAGCCAGCTCCAGACGGCGCTGGTTCTGTCCAGACCAGCCACGCTGAGAATGAGAAAATAAACCACCGAAATGACCGCCGCAATCAATCCGAAGCGAATACCGGCCGACCGGGGTGTTACACCTGGCGTTGTGTTGATTTCTGTTTCCATAGGTTTAGGGTTTTGGATGTCTTCTTAAAATTACGGATAATATCACGCTAATGAAAAGACTGATGAGAAAGCATTGGGAAAAATAAAGCAGGGCCAGGTCGCTCGCGTTCGCCGACGGGAGCGCTGCCATGTTTCGCAGGTACACATCTTTTCCGATTTTCTCAATGACGTCCGGTGGAAGGGATTTCAGCTGTTGAATGGAGAGATTGACATAATCGTTGAGAAATTCCGGCACCGCGCTCGTAAAAACGTAGACGACCAGCGAGGAAACGATCGCGTAGACGCTGGTAAATAGGATGGAGGCGAAAATTCCCTGCCAGAAATACAAGTAGCCATTCTGGTAATAGTCCTTTATCTCCCGCAGCGTAAAAAAAATAAAAACGCCGAAAAGGATGATCCTGAAATCAACATACACGGGAATGAGAAAGGGATGGCGGTGCAGATAATAAAGTCCGATCAACAGGCATGATCCGATGATGGCGGCCAGCACGCCATACCGAACGGATACTTTAAATAGCAGGTTCATGTCAGTGCTCGGTCCAGAACTTTCCGTTGTTGAAGACCGCGACTGCCTTGCCGGTGAGTTCCTTTCCGAACCATGGGGAATTTTTTGATTTCGAGGCGTTGCTGTTATCATCGAGCACCCATTTGCGGTTCGGATCGAACAGGGTTAAGTCGGCGGCGGCATCTTCCTCGATCTTCGGGAGCGGGATGCCCAACACCTTGCGCGGTCCGCTCGTCACTTTTTCGACGAGGATGTCCAGGTCAACCTGCCTGGAGAGGGTGACCAGGTTTGCGCAGAAAGTCTGAAGGGAGATCATGCCGAACTCGGCGCGGTCGAACTCAACATTTTTGCTTTCCTCGTCCTGTGGCATGTGGCCTGACGACAGTACATCGATCGTCCCGTCCTTCAGCGCCTTGATGATGCTGTCGTTGTCGGCGCGTTCGCGAAGAGGAGGATTCACCTTGTAGTTGGTATCAAAGTCCGCCAGCGAGCTGTCGTCGAGGATAGCCTGATAGACGGTGACATCGCAGCTTACGCGGAGCTTCTTTTTCGCCGCCTTCACCAGCTCCAGCGACCGGCCCGTAGACAGGCGGGAGAAGTGCAGTCTTCCCCCTGCGTACTGCAGCAACTCCAGGTTCTTTCCGATCACGATCTCTTCGGCGATTCTCGGCATTCCTTTCAGGCCCAGCCGTGTGCTGTTCACACCTTCATGCATCTGTCCGAAAAGGTTCAGCCAGTAATCTTCGGGGTGGTCGATCAATACGCCATTGAACTTTTGAATATACTGAAGGGACTTCAACAGGATATCGGTGTGCCATACCGGCTTGAGGCCATCCGTGAAGGCCACGGCGCCGGCGGCGTGAAGGTCGATCATCTCGCTAAGCTCTTCGCCCTTGTTGTTGAGGGTGACCGCGGCCATAGGGTGGATCTGTACCAGCCTGCCCGGGTTGCCCCGCGCAATGTAACTGATCTCGTTTTTTGTCTGTACGCAGGGGGCAGTGTTGGGCAGCATGGCAAGCCCCGTGAATCCCCCAGCAGCCGCGACCTGCGCACCGGACTCCAGGTCCTCTTTATATTCAAGGCCCGGGTCGCCGATAAACGTGCCGAGGTCGAACCATCCCGTCGACAGCTTCATGCCCTCGGCCTTGATGGTCTTGTCGGCAGAATAATTCTTGTCGCCGATGGCGGAAATGCGCCCGTCTTGAATCAGTACATTTTTTTGTTTTTGATGAAAGGGAGAGCCGGGATCGAGAACTTCAGGCGCCTGAATTAATATTTTCATCAATCTCTATTTTAAAAAGCGTATGAGGAGTACCTCAGCAAGAAGAAATGAAAGGGCGATCATCACAGCGTACTTCCATAATGGTTTGCCCAAATATCTTTCTTTTATTTCGTTACTGAAAGTCTCCGTGGAGGTCGCTTCAAAAATACTGATATTCGAGGCATTACCCATCTGATCCTTCACCTCGGTGCCGATAAACTGATCCAGCAAGGACTCGGCCTTATCGAGATTGAAGGCAATGAGCCCCACCGGTTCGGTTCCCGCCAGCACCTGGTAAAATCCCTGGCTGATGGAAAACTTGGGGATCTCAAGAAACACCTGATCGTTGACATTTCTTTGAGCAGGAATGATCTCCTGTGCCCCTTTGAGTTTGAGGGGGTCTTCACCCACCAGGCTGTCAACTTTTAATGTGATAAAATCTTCTTTCATGGTGTAATAAAGCCGCGTGTCGTTTCTCCGGCTGCTGCCGGCGATGCGGTACATGACCGGGACGAAGAGGGCGTGGTTGGCGAAATCCGTAAAACCTTGCTGGAGCGGGCTTGCCAGCAGGTACAGCTTGCCGCCCTGGTCAAATCTCGAGAGGAACGGCTCGTCATTCTTGAAACGAAGGATGGCAGAACGGTCTTGCGGCCACTTGACCACCTGTGTTGCCCGCGGCATCGCTACCGAGGAGGAGCGCTCTTCAAACACATTTTCAAAGAAAGGATTATTATAATCCGGGCGATCCAGGTCCTGGGGCGCGGGTTCGGTTGCCGCGATCGTCACCTGAGGATTGCCGGTCAGCTGCTGAAGTGCCTGCGCATCGGGCCTTGTTCCGGGTATCACCAGCAGCGTTCCGGACCCATTGACGTAGTCGCGAAGCGAAAGATTCAAGGCCGCGTCCGGGCGATCGATGCCATTGACCACAACGAGGTCAGCCTGATCGAGCAGACTGTAATTGAAGTTGTCGACGGAATAGCTTCGGAAGGTGAAGACCTGCTTGTTGCCGAAGACCTGCTCGACACGCGTAACCTCCCGAACGCTTTTGATTTCAAGGATGGAAATCTTGTTGGTGAAATTTAGGGCGAGATAAAATTCATTGTCAAAGCTCACGGGGAAATCGTTGAACGATACCACGGCGCGGTTCAGGCCCGTAAGACCCGAAGCAAGGTCGAAGCTGGCCTGAGCAAGGCCGCCGGCGGGTATATCCACCGATGCGGTTCCCGCCTGGATATCATTGATAGCGAGTTTCAGGTTCAACTGTGCGACTTCTTCTTCTCCATCGTTTCGGACGATTACGGTGAGCACGTTCTTCTCTCCACCGGCGGCAAAAGGATTCTGAAGATACGCCGAGTCGACAAAAACATTGGGTGCGGAGGCAAACGTGACTGGTACCAGGTGCACGCGCGAGGCGCTGTCCCATTGCGTGGGTATGATGCCTGTGGTTGATTTTTGAAAATCGGAGATCCAGAACAGCTCGCGCGGCCGGGCCGTACCCTCCTGCCGCAGCCGGTTTTTTACCTCTTCCATTGAGCGGCTCACCGGCGAGGTGCGGACCTGCGCGAGGATGTCGAGGGCTTCCGTTTTTGTTTTAAACGTATTTGAAAACGGGGCAAAGTCATTCGTCAGTATCCGGTATCGCGTATCGGGGGGGAAAAGGTTAACGATGTCCCGTGAGAAGTTGAGAGCCGCGTCAAGGGCCGGCGTCTGGTCAGGCATCTGCGCCGACATGCTCTGTGAATTGTCAAGGTAGATGACAATATTCTTCTCTGCGTTCAACTGGTCGCGGGCCGGGATCACCGGTTGTGCAAAGGCCAGCACCAGGAAGGCGAGAAAAAGCAGCCGCGACGCGAGGATCAGGTAATGCTTGAGGCGTCGTTTGGAAGTGGTCACCTCCTTAACCTGCCTGAGGAAGCGGTTGTTGGAGAAAAAAACGCGCGTAGTCTTCCGGAAGTTAAAGAGGTGGATCAAGACCGGAATGGCAAGTGCCGACAAAGCCCAGAGAAAGGAAGGATATAAAAAGGTCATCGAAACAAAACTAAGAAAAACCGTTTGGCCACTGGCAGGTTATATAACGTATTTGCCTTTAAAAATGTCTGAAATGCCCGGGTGAAGTTTCCGAACCAACGGTTAGGTAAAATAAATATGCCCGGGACAGGCTGGTCCCGGGCACGGTACGGATGATCCTGCCTGGCTGTCCCCCCGCCAGGCGCGCGAAGGTCAGGCGGTTTTCTTGCTTCCCAGCATCAGAAGATCATTCACATTGATCTCGGTGATGAACTTTTTCTCGCCTTTCGATTCGTAGACCCGGTGAACGAGCCTTCCCTCTACGGCGACTTCGTTACCTTTTTTCAGGTACTTTTCGACCACGCCCGCAAGCTTGCCCCAGACGACTACATGGTGCCACTGGGTGTCTTCCACGTTTTCCCCCTTGGGGTTCCGGTATACGTCCGTGGTGGCGATGGAGAACGAAGCTTTCTTCTTTTCATTGAAGTCCTTCACTTCCGGATCTTTTCCCAGCCTGCCGATGAGCTGGACACTGTTTCTTAAACTTTTCATACGCTTAAATTTTAAATTGTTAAACATTGGATTTTTCATGTCAGGGACTTTTTTGCTGCTGACGAATCAAAAGTGTGATGCGAAAAATCTTTTATTCGTATGTTAACCGCTTATAATCGATTATATTCGTTTTTAAACGTTTGTAAACGTTTTTAAACGGATAAAAAAATGCCCTCTTCAGTAGAAAGATTATGCCTTGAATGCGGCGATCCATTCAAAGGCCGTGTCGACAAAAAATTTTGCAGTGACCTTTGCCGCGTCTCGTTCAACAACAGGATGAACAGCCAGGACATTCAGCTTGTCAGGAACATCAACAATATTCTGCGGGCGAACAGGCGCATATTGATGGGGCTCAATCCCACGGGAAAGAGCAAGGTGAGCCATGACAGGCTGAAAGCAAAGGGATTCAATTTCAACTTCATCACGAGCATCTACAAAACCCGGGAAGGCGCGATGTATTACTACTGTTATGAACAGGGGTACCTTCCCATCGAGAACGATTGTTACCTGCTGGTGGTCAAAAAGGAATTTCCGCAATAAGTGATCCTCAACCTCATTTCCGGTCCGCGCAACATATCGACGGCGCTGATGTATTCTTTTGCGCAGCGGAGCGACACCGTTGTCTGGGATGAACCGTTTTACGCGGTATATCTTTCCCGGACGGGGGCTGCGCATCCGGGTACGGAAGACGTGCTTCGTTCCCTTCCGCGTGACGAGATGAACGTGAGGGAACAGCTTGCGGCGGCGCGCGCGCAGCCCGTCTTGTTCCTGAAGAATATGGCGCACCACCTGGAGGTCCTGGATAACCCCTCTATTGAGGGTGCGATCAACATCTTCCTGATCCGCGACCCGGCGCAGATACTGGCGAGCTATGCGCAGGTGATCGCCCGGCCCGGGATGCGGGATATCGGGATCGCCTACCAGCACACGTTGTTCCACGCGTTAAAAAAAGAAGGAAGGGAGCCGCTGGTGATTGACTCGGGCATACTCCTGCGGGATCCGGAGGCGGTGCTGGCAAAAGTGTGCGCGCACTGCGGGCTTGCTTACGAGCAACGGATGGCTCACTGGCCGGCGGGCCCGAAAGCGTATGACGGCGTGTGGGCGCCGTACTGGTACGCAAACGTTCACCGTTCAACGGGATTCGAACGACAGCCGACCAGCAGCCGTCAGTTGCCCGCGCACCTGGCCGGGCTCTGCCGGGAGGCGCGAAGATTTTATGAAAATCTCCTCCCATTTGCCGTAAATCCTTGATCATTAGACAAAATAATCCTTACTTTACTAAGAGCCACCTGCCCGCCTTCAAAGACGAAAAAAGACAGTCTTTCGAGATTTTGTTCTTCGAGCAAGGATACATCATATGTTGCAGAAGTTTAACCCGAAGAATAGCGCGATCAAGATACATGTAGGGGGAAAGCTGCTGCCGCGGGAAGAAGCGAAGGTGTCGGTGTTTGACAGCGTCGTCCAGGGCGGAGATGCGGTGTGGGAGGGACTGAGAGTGTACAAAGGCGGAATATTCTGCCTCGGAAAGCATTTGGATCGCCTGCGGGCATCGGCGCACGCGCTGGCCTTTGAAGACATCCCCGCGAGGGAAACCATTAAAAAGGCGATTTTCGAAACGCTTGAAGCCAACGGCATGAACGACGAAACCCATATACGGCTCACTTTGACGCGGGGGGAAAAGATCACGTCAGGCATGGATCCAAGGCTGAACACGAAAGGCTCCTGCCTCATCGTCCTGGCTGAATGGAAACCCCTGGTCTATGATAACGACACGGGTATTCGCGCCATAACCTCCTCACAACGGAGGAACAACCCGCAGTTTCTCGATTCAAAGATCCACCACAATAATCTGCTCAACAACATCCTGGCCAAAGTGCAGGCCAACGTTTCCGGTGTCGATGCCGCCCTCATGCTTGATCATCTCGGTTTTGTTTCGGAACTTAATGATGCAAACCTGTTTATGATCAAGGAAGGAAAGGTCTTTACCCCGTACCCGGATTCATGCCTGCACGGTATTACCCGAGGCCTGATCCTCGATATCTGCCGTGAGCTATCCATCCCCGTGGAGGAGCGGAATCTCTCCCTCACCGATTTTTACAACGCCGATGTGGTCTTTGCAACCGGGACCATGGGGGAAATTACTCCGGTCACGGAGATTGACGGCAGGAAGATCGGCCGTTCGCCTGACACGGTCCTTAAAAAAATCGCCGCGCATTTTCAAACACTAATTCCTCAATACTCAGAAAAACTCAATTAACTATGGCAAAGACATCGAAGAAAAACACGGGCATCAAGTCTCTCCCCGGAGAACGGTGGAAAGAACTTGATCTGAAAAAGGGCGTGACCACAAAACGTTATGCCATTTCGAACAGAGGCCGCATCGTAAGCTTTAAAAACAAAATTGAAGATGGCTATGTGCTCAGACCGCGCCTCACGCAGGGGTATCCCAGCGTCACCATCGGCCGCGAGGCGAATCGCCAGAACTACTACCTGCATCGCCTCGTAGCGGAGTACTTCAGCAAACAACCAACCCCCAAACACACCTTCGTGATTCACCTTGACCACGTAAAGGAAAACAACAAGGCGGAAAACCTGAAATGGGTGAAACACGAAGTGCAAATCGTACATGCCCTCAAAGATCCGAACGTCGTGGTGCGTCAGAACCCGGATGAAGGTCCCAAGCTGAATGCTTCGAAGGTTAAACAGATCAAGCGCGCGCTTCAGTCGAAGAAACAACCTACGCTGAAGGCACTGGCAAAGCAGTTTAAGGTTTCAGACATGCAGATACACCGTATCAAAACCGGAGAAAACTGGTCGCACGTCACTTTATAATTTGCATCGATCCATGTTAAGAGCCCTTTTCTCCCTTTTGCTTCTGGCATGCCTGGAATCGCATGCCCAGTCCGTTAAGAACTTTTCCACCGCAGCCAGCCCCCAGGAGGCCGGGTTCTCCCCTCAGCGGTTGTCGCGCATTGACAACCTGCTGGAGGAACAGGTCAGGAATCAAAGCATCCCGGGCGCGGTAGCCCTCATCGTCAGAAATGGCAAAATTGTTTACTATAAAGCGTTCGGCTATAGCGACGTCGAGAAAAAAACGCCGCTCAAGAAGGATGATATCTTTCGCATTGCCTCGCAAAGCAAAGCCATCACAAGCCTGGCGGTCATGATGCTCTGGGAAGAAGGGAAATTTTTGCTCGATGACCCGGTGTCGAAGTACATACCGGAATTCAAGAACCCAAAAATCCTGAAAAGCTTCAACGCGAAAGACTCGTCTTATACCACCGAGCCGGCCAAAGGCGAGATCACCATCAGGCATTTACTCACCCATTCTTCGGGAATCGGCTACGCGGTCATCGGAAGCCCGGAGTTCAACGCCATTTACGCCCGGGCGGGCGTCCCGAGTGGAATCGGTAACCATACCCAGGTGCTGGGCGAAAAAATGAAGATCCTGGCAACCCTTCCGCTGCGGCATGAGCCTGGTACGGCCTGGACGTACGGGCTGAATTGCGACGTGCTGGGCTACCTGGTTGAAATCTGGTCGGGCATGTCCTTCGACCGCTTTCTTGCCACGCGGGTCTTCGCGCCCCTTGGAATGAAAGACACGTACTTCTACTTACCGAAGGAAAAGCAGGGCCGGCTGGTAGCCCTTCATGGAAACAAAGACGGAAAAGTCTTCAAGATGAAATCACCGCCGTATGACGCGGCATCCCCCGATTATCCAAACCTTGACGGCCGTTATTTTTCCGGCGGAGCCGGCATGTCATCCACCGTTGAAGACTACGCAAAATTCCTGCAGCTCTTCCTCAACGGCGGTGCGTTCAACGGCACCAGGCTGCTCAGCAGAAAAACGGTTGACCTGATGTTGATGGATCAGCTCCCGCAGCTGCCAACGGAATTCGGACTGGGCTTCGGACTTGAAACGCCGGCCAATGATTACAACTCGCCCAAAACCGCGGGGACGTTTGCCTGGGGCGGAGCATTCAGCACCACGTACTGGGCCGATCCGAAAGAGCATCTCCTGGGATTGCTGTATACAAACATATACAACAATCCCAACGGAGGTCTGGACGAGAAGTTCGAGGTTCTCACGTACCAGGCTATCGCTGACTAACTTTCGTTGATCCGGACATCTTTGTGATATCCGTTCGCAAGGCGGTTGTAAGGGAGGTTTACAATCAGTTGCTCCTCCTCCAGCCGCGCATTGATCTTATTGATGTCGATATAATAAGGCACGTTGCGGTTATACACGAATCTCGGCAAAGGAATCAGGCGCTCGCTGCACACAATGTTGATCAGGTAGAAGATGGAAAGGTTGTTATTGTGGATCTCCACCCTGATGTCATCGAGGCTGATACCGGGTACCCTTAAACGGATCTCACGGTAGCTGTCGTAATGCTCCAGGTTCAACTGGGGCTCACTCACGCCACCGTTGAGCGTGTTCAACACATCTATCGACGTTATAAGGTCTAAATAATTCTCCTTTTTCATATCCGTTTGTCTTCAGGATTGACATTCTTCATGAACGTATAGTTGCACACCAACTCAGCAGCATACTGCCGCTATTTGCCGGTTCCCTGAGTCACCTGTTCTCAGGGGTTTCGGGGCACAGGTATGGTCGATGCAAGGGGGAATCCGCCTTATTTATTAAAAAATCCGTACCATGATTTTACCGGCGGCCTCCGCCAGCCCAATAGACGCGGGAGGAATGAAAGGCGCGCAGCCCCGGTATTCGGAAGTGCTGAAAAAACTCTTGCTGTGTGGAATCGTACCTCACCACCCTCACGACCGGTGAGTCTTTTACGCTAAGAGAATGCCGCTGTGTTCGAACTTGGCCGCCGCCAGTTATTGCCTGAAGCGCAATTTAAAGTAGAGCAACGTGGAGGCGAGCAATAGCGTAAGGAGATTGGCCGCAATAACCGGCACATCGCGGACTGCAAGGCCGTAGACAAGCCACATGCAAACGCCCAGGCAGAAAAGAGAGAACATTCCAAGGGAGAGATCTTTGGCCGACCGGCTTCTCCACGTTTTCACTACCTGCGGAAGAAAGGCAGCAGTGGTAAAAGACCCGGCCAGCAATCCCAGTATTTGAATCCCATCCATACATTCAAGACTTTGCCCAAATATAGAATCTACGTCAGTCGGCCGATGATGAATGTATAGTTTATTATGATTTTTGTCATCTTTTTCGATTGCGGAAATTTTTTCATTTACGTCAGCGCAAGCTTCGTGGAGGTTTTTGCTGATTCTGACCCCCACGGGTTGGATTTCCACAACCTCCACCGGAGTGACCCGCGCACATGACGGAGGGCGAACGCCCTGTCATGGCAGGTGGAGCGCTCTGTTACAACGACTCGCCAGCTATCATGCGTGACATTCGCTTCAGCACCCGTATCGATGAGATGTTGACATCCGGCCAGCAGGCCTCCCGGTATCTTTTGGAACCATCCACCCTGCAGGACGGTCCTTGCGCTCTCTATTATATGAGCGCACCAAACATCCCGACAGGGCCTGCACCAGAAATTTGCCGGTATTCTAATTTATGGACAATCCTTAAGCGAAATCGTTTGTTTTTTCAACGAAATCATCTACCTTCCAATCGTCTCCCTTAAACACCTACAGATATGGGAAAAGTCAGAAATATCATTCAGACAAAGGGCAACGCAATCTTCACTGTCCCCTCCACGATCACTGTTTATCAGGCGCTTGAAGTCATGTACGAGAAGAACATCGGCGCCTTGCTGGTGGTGGACGAGGGCAAATTTCTCGGCATTTTCACAGAACGGCATTACGCGCGCAAACTTGCCCTGAGGGGAAAATCATCGAAGGAGACCACCATTGGCGAGATCATGACCGAACAGCCCGTTACGGTAACGCCCGACACCAGTATCGAGGAATGCATGAGGATCATGAGCAGTAAAAAGATCCGTCACCTGCCAGTGCTGGAGAAGGACAAGCTTGCGGGCCTTGTTTCGATGGGTGACGTCGTAAGGTATATCATCGACGAGCAGAAGTTTATCATCAACAACCTGGAGCAATACATCCAGCACTGACGGGAGCGCGCATGGCGGATATCGAATCTGAAAATATTAAAAGGTTTGTCGGAGGCAAACAATTTTGGATAGCGTAGAGAGAACCGAATTGCTTTGGCCCATCCTGGTCTATGGAGCCATTGTTCTAAGCCTGGTGTGTGTAATGCTGGGCCTTTCTTTTGTACTGGGACAACGCCACGATGAGCGTGCTACCGGAGAGCCCTATGAAGGTGGTATCGTCAGCGCCGGCTCGGCCCGCCTGCGGTTCTCTTCCCAATTCTACCTCATTGCCATGCTGTTTGTGATCTTCGATGTGGAAACCATCTTCATCGTCAGCTGGGCGATCGCGTTCGACGAGCTGGGCTGGTATGGCTACATGGGTGTCCTCGTATTCATCATCCTGCTTTTCGTCGTGCTGATTTATGAATGGAGAAACGGGGCCCTGGATTTCGGCCCCGACGGGAAAAAAATCCTGAAAGCCTATAAACGGCTGACGGCAAAACGACCTCCTTCAAACAAACAACAAGCGGTACCTCAAAATGAGAAAGCCGAAAATGTAACAGTCTAAAACAATTGCTCATGAACTGGTGGTTAAGCAAACCTGACGAACGGGCCGTAAAAGGCACAAGCTCAATGGAGGAAACGGTGAAGCAAAGCGTCATGCTCACGACCGTTCAGGACCTGCTTGCCTGGGGCAGAAAAAATTCCATCTGGCCTTTCCATTTTGGATTGTCATGCTGCTTTGTTGAAATGGCGACCAGCATGACGCCCAAATATGACGTGGCGCGGTTCGGCGCAGAGGTGATACGAGGAACTCCGCGGGAAGCCGACGTCATGATCATCGCAGGCACCGTGTTCATCAAGATGGCTCCCATTATCCAGCGCCTCTACGAGCAGATGATGGAACCGCGTTGGGTGATTTCCATGGGTTCCTGCGCCAACTCGGGTGGCATGTTCGATATCTACAGCGTCGTCCAGGGTGTGGACAAATTCCTTCCCGTCGATGTGTATGTGCCCGGATGTCCTCCAAGGCCGGATGCATTTATGGACGGGCTCGTACTGCTCACGCAATCAGTGGGGAAAGAAAGACGACCCCTGAGCTGGATGATCGGCGAGCAGGGCGTGATCAAGCCCGAAAAAATTTCCGTCAAAGACGTTCGGTGGGAGCAGCGCAAAGAAATGACAACCTTCCGATCTCCGGATGAAATATAAGGCTCAGAGGTGAAAGACGTTGACAACAGTGATGGGGAAGAGCCTATGATTTGAAATTGTATGTAATAAAGACCGGCGCCGCCGTGCGCAAGTGAAATATGGAAAAAACATTCAGTCCAACAGAGCAATTAAGGTTGAAGTTCGGTGACAAGGCTTTCACCGAACAGGAAACCAGGGATGAGGTTCTCACCCTTTGGCTCGAGTTGGACAAATTGAGAGAGGTGCTCACATATCTCAAGCTTGAAATCGCCGACCCCTACCGGCTGCTGTACGATCTCACCGCCATTGATGAACGGACCCGAAAACCGGTCAATGGTTATCCCTCCACCGCCTTCACCCTCGTTTATCACCTCTACTCTTTTAACCGCAACGCTTTTCTCCGGCTGAAGTGCGCACTGAAAGGCGATTTTCCCACCGCTCCAACCATCACAGGCCTGTGGGCGAACGCTGCCTGGTATGAACGCGAAGTGTTCGATATGTTTGGTATCCGGTTCGATGGTCACAAGAACCTGCGCCGGATTCTCATGCCGCTCACATGGGAAGGCTATCCCTTGCGGAAAGAGCATCCTGCCCGCGCCACGGAGATGGGTCCCTTCAGACTATACGACGAGAAGGTTGACCGCGAACAGGCGGCTCTGCAATTCAAGCCAGAAGACTGGGGGATGGCCCGCCAGAGCGAAGATGCCGATGCCGACGGTCCGTGCCTTTAAGATGCTGTTGCGCATCACCATGTTGTCGTACTCCTTTAATTTTTTCGGGAAGTAGTCGACGAAACTTTTCACCAGCGTCTCCCATCCCTTGGGAAGGTCCTGGGCGAC
>DASVOT010000701.1:0-3082 GCA_036383235.1 Chryseosolibacter sp. | reverse complement strand
GATTGGATTGAAAGTGCTCGTTCAGCCAGGTGCCCGCCTCCGCGGAGACCAGTTTCTTTCCGCTGACATTTCCGCTGGAGCTCGCCATCTTGAACCGCAAAGGTTCAGTACCCTCGATCTCGGGAATATCGACCACGGCATAGAGGTCGAGTATGTTGGAAGGCGAACCGTGTGCCTGATTCCTTACGATCGCTCCGTGTCCATGCGCCTACGCTTTCCATTCGGTTGTAAAGTTATCGAGCAACAATTCCGAAATTGTTTCCCTGTAGTCGCAAAGCACCCTCTGTTTTTTTTCGGTATTGTCCTCGCCAAGGAGGGCGGGTAGTTCATCGCGCAGGTCGTACCCGCGGCGTTTTTTGAATTCATCAAACAGCGCCGGCGTAAAATCCGCGGTGCCCCGGGCGTCGTCCACTTCATAGGAGTCGTTGAAAAATGCGCGAAGGCTGCTGATATCGCGATCCTTGAACGCCTCGTCAAAATGATGAAGATAATTTTTCAGCGCTGTTTGTGAAAAATGGTCGATGACATTTCCCTCGCCCCCCGGCGCGGCGCGCTCAACCATCTTTCCATGAAAGCCTTCGAATAACGCGTACAATTTCCAGGTTCCCGGCGGAGCAGTCCAGTTGAGGTAACCCTGCGCATCAACGCGCGAGGTAAGATCCAGTACCTGGCTGTTTTCGCCGTACGCCATCAGGCATGTCAGCCGCAATGGCTTCCGGAATCTTGCCTGGTCAATCGCAAGCGCCTGCAGGTTCCTGTTTCGTTCGATCGGGTCGACAAGATCCTCTATCTTAATTTTTTCTGTTCGGATAACCGGCGGAGGAGAATCTCCGGCCGCCGCCTTCGCATCCTCTTTATAGATGCGGGTGCCTACCATCCGGAGATAGGGCTGCTGGATGAATTCGATCTTCTCCTCCAGCTGCGAGCCGCCCTTCACTTCAAACGTTTTGTATTCAAGCTCCTTGCAGGCATCGTTGTTTGTTACCCATGGACCGCCAAAAGGCCAACCCGTTCCAGTAGCCATGTCGATGCCCATGTCCAGGCGTTCGGCTTCTTTCAGCACGTGCATGAGGAGTTCCATCCATTGTGGAGAGAGGTAATCGACAAAATGTTCTTCATCGCCATACACTCCATATATAGGAGTAATTTCAAGGCCGCCAATCCCTGCGCTGTGATAGGCTTCCATCTCGGCGGTGATTCCCTCTTTCGTCAGCGCGCTGCCCTGCCACCACCAGCGGGCCCAGGGCTTCATCTCACGGGTTACGGCAGGCCATGCAACTTCCTGTTCCTTTCCCGACGGCGGAACGCATGAAAAAAAACAAGGCAGCAGAACCAAGGAGCAGAACACGAGAAGCCGGGTCTTGAGATAGCGCATAGGCAGAGTTTTTCGGTGCACGCAGGAAGCGGAAAAATAAATTTATAGAATTTATTCTCCCCGACCAATCTATAAACTGCGGGCGGTACCGCGCCGAAAAAAAGAAAACCCCCGCATGTGCGGAGGCTTCCTGTCACTGAAACAATAGGATCAGTTGAAAGCGATATTCAGGTCGCTGACTGCCTTGGGGCTGTAAGGTGTGAGGTCTTGCAGTCGGGCGGCAAGCACATCCCACTCCGGACCGGGCGCTGTGCCGACTGAAATGAATCCGTGATTGTCGAAGTAACCCGGCGCAGCCGTGCTCTTCAGGTATACATCGAGTAATTGCTGATCGATACCGGGCCAGACGCTTGTAATCTCGCGGGTGAAAACATTCTTGATGGAATATTCCTTCAACAGGATGTCCCGGTTATCGGATTCCAGATCGCTCGGGGGTAATCCGACCTCGGCGACGCCGGCGTTCTTTGTATCGTTACCGGATGCTACAAATGCCCAGTTGAAGCCCGTGTCTCCCGAGAACAGGATGGCGTTCGGATGGTTGCTGTTTCCGAATACATCGACGACGTCGCCTTTCTTCCCTGCAAACATATGCAGCGTGCTCATGGAATAAGGGTTGTTCAGCGGACTTTCCAGGGGTAATCCCGACACAAGCACTTCCATTTCTGCATCGTAGCCCAGGCTGCTTTCTTCCGTGTAATTCACACGGAACATGGCATCACCCGCATTGGGATTTTTTATTCGGTCACAGTTGTAGGGCTTGATGATCGCGATCCCCATGATTGGCCGCTGTTTGTTCCAGAAAATCTGGAGCGCTTTCCCGCCATCGGCGTTGCCTTCAGAATCGGCGTCCGTAATCGTCAGCTGATAATCCCATACTTTACCTTCGAAGGAGACGTTCGCTTCGACAACGAGATTTTTCGCGCGGTGATCATCGCCAGTATACGTCATGGACAGCACGCGGTCAATGTGGTAGACTCTCAATCCGATGATGATCTCCTTCACGAGCTGGGACGCGCCCTTGCCGACGGCAATAAAGGTTCCAAGGTGGCGATAGATGTCGTTCCCCTTCAGGGAATCTGCTTTCTCTCTTCCGCTCATCCTTCCGCCCGCGTTGTCGGCGTAGCTCAGGGAGGCGGGGATGTCCACCGTCATGGTTTCAGGCAGGATGTCCTTTTGAGGGTTGACATCCGGATTGCTTTCACACGCTGAAAGGAAAATGGAAATCACTCCTCCCATCAGGGCAAATGATACAAGCTTCAAGGTCTTCATGTTCATTGCGTTTGATTTATTTGATTTCATGTTTTAAGAAGGCTGATTCGGTTGCCTTCTCCATTAGAACACGGCCGGTCGCCCTTACCCTTATTAGCATTAAAAAAAATTATTCGCGTATTCCGGCCCGTTCAGGCGGTTTTTTTGAAGTTTGCGCTCTATCGCACAATGGTCGTGTCGGATACCACGGAGCAGACCGCGAAAAATCCTACCGCACCCTTGCTGAGGTTTGTTGTGACGTTTGAACGCTCCACGTCGAACACGCCGCCGCGCCATTCCGTCTCAGAAAGCATCGAACGGAGAAACGACCGGTATTCAGGACTCACGGAATATTTCCTGCGGATGACCACGCTGCCCGCGGGGAAGTAGAACGGAGCTTTGTCCGGCTTGTAGAGTTCGTTCACATCGATTGTTTTCAGGTCGTAAAATACAACCCTG
>DASVOT010000700.1:0-2364 GCA_036383235.1 Chryseosolibacter sp. | reverse complement strand
CGAGTAGCGGATGTTATCCCAGGTCTCCTTCTCCAGTATGAGCTCTTCTTCTGAATCCGCGAGCACGACCCTGACCTCCTCCTGGCCGATCCGGCTGACAGTCGCCAGTTTCCCGTTGTAATATCGCCGCTCCTCGCTCTTGTCGTTCCGGATGAACATCACCTGGGCCCCTTCCTTCAGGTGGAGCACTACATCCGTGGGAAGCGTTTTTTCCGGGAAGTCTCCTTCGACGGCTCCCTTGAACTGAAAGCTTTTGCCGTCGAGCTTCTCCAGCTCATCGATATTGATCCGGTCCGCCCGGTAGTTATGAGTAGTAAGTGTGATATACTTCACGCCGGGGACGGGCTGGGCGGAGCGCCGGGCGTTCAGCGTCCTGAGGTCTTCTTCGGTCGCATTGTCGTTCCGGATCCGGTTAAGGATATCGATGAACGCCTGCTGGCTCTGGCGGTAGATTTTTTTTAATTCGATGTAAACAGGCGGCGCCTGACCGACGACGCGCGAATGAAAAAAGAAGGGGCTGGCATAATACTGTCGCAGCATCGACCACTCCGACTCCCGAATCACCGGCGGCAACTGGAACAAGTCACCGATATACAACACCTGCACTCCCCCGAACGGCGTGTGCGGCATTTTCCGGAAATAACGCAGGATGGAATCCACGGCATCGAGCATGTCACAACGCACCATGCTCACTTCGTCGATGATCAGGAGGTCGAGATCGCGAAACAATTCCCGTTTTTCTTCACTCACCCGGATGTTGCTGAATAGGGTGTGCTGGTCGGTAATCCCTTCGCCGGCCAATTTATCGCCGGCAGGAAGGAATGGCCCGAATGGCAACTGAAAGAACGAGTGCATGGTTACACCGCCCGCGTTGATGGCGGCGACACCGGTCGGCGCCACTACCACGCATCTCTTCCGGGTGTTTTCTTTGATGTACTTAAGGAACGTGGTTTTACCGGTGCCTGCCTTTCCGGTGAGGAAGATATGCCGCGAAGTGTTGTTGACGAAATCTGCGGCGGTGCTGAAGAGAGGGTTGTCGTCGCTCATAGTCAATGAAATATACGACACCGTGAAGAAAAATAAAAGATGTTCAGGACAGGTCTGAATGCAGGTTTAAATGCAGGTAAACCTGTCTTTAAACCTGCATTTAAACTTGCATTTAAACTGTCTTCAGCTCGCTAAAACGCCTTTCCGGGAAAATGCGCCACCTCTCCCAGTTCCTCTTCAATGCGAATCAGCTGATTGTATTTCGCCATCCTGTCTGACCGCGAGGCGGAGCCGGTTTTGATCTGGCCCGTGTTAAGCGCCACCGCCAGGTCGGCGATGGTGCTGTCTTCCGTTTCGCCGGAGCGGTGCGACATCACACTCTTGTAGGCATTGCGTCTGGCCAGATTTACCGCGTTGATCGTCTCGGTCAGCGATCCGATCTGGTTTACTTTGATGAGGATGGAGTTCGCCACTCCCTGGTCGATACCATCCTGGAGGCGCTTGACGTTGGTCACGAACAGGTCATCGCCTACCAGCTGCACACGGGAACCGATTTTGTCAGTAAGGGATTTCCAGCCTGCCCAGTCATCCTCGGCCATACCATCCTCGATGGAAATGATGGGATATTTTTTCGCCCACGATGCCCAGTAGTCTACCATTTCAGCAGAGCTCAGCTTTCGCCCATCCGACTTCTTGAAGATATAGGAGTTGCTCTTTGAGTCATAGAATGCCGAGCTGGCGGGATCCAGCGCAATAAAGACGTCTTCACCGGGTTTGAAACCCGCTTTCTCAATCGCTTTCAGCACCACTTCGATCGCCTCTTCGTTTGAACCGATATTGGGCGCAAAACCACCCTCATCGCCTACGTTGGTCGACAATCCATTATCGTGAAGCACCTTCTTCAGGTTGTGAAAGATCTCGATCCCCATGCGGAGTGATTCCGAAAACGTATCGGCCTTCACGGGCATCACCATGAACTCCTGGAAATCGATCTTGTTGTCGGCGTGGCTTCCGCCATTGAGGATATTCATCATCGGCACGGGCAGCGTGTTCGCGTTCACCCCGCCTATGTACCGGTAGAGTGAAAGACCGGACTCCATTGCCCCCGCCTTTGCAACAGCCAGAGAGGTGCCAAGGATCGCGTTGGCGCCCAGATTGCCTTTGTTGGGAGTTCCATCAAGTTCAATCATGATCTTGTCGATCAGACTCTGATCAAAAATGGAGAAGCCCACGATCTCTTCCGCGATTTTCGAATTTACATTCTCCACCGCCTGCAGAACCCCTTTTCCCATAAATTTTTTCTTGTCTCCATCGCGAAGTTCAACCGCTTCATGGCTTCCGGTAGAGGCGCCTGACGGAACCGCGGCACGACCGAAG
>DASVOT010000699.1:0-23492 GCA_036383235.1 Chryseosolibacter sp. | reverse complement strand
AGCTGTTGTATGGTCCTTCGAGCCAGTACTTCAGACCCAGCTTCTGGCCCAATACCCCCGACATCCTCCCGTTTCACCTGCAGTACCAGGGTGAGAATATTTTCATCATCCGCCTTGCTCTGGCCGCCACGCTGTCGTCATGCTTTGGCATTTACGGTCCTCCCTACGAATTTTACGATAATCAGCCGATGCCGGGCAGGGAGGAGTATGCCGATTCTGAAAAATACGAGATCAAAAAACACGATTGGAAAAAAACGAACCGGATGACGGACATTATTACCATCGTGAACCGCGCGCGAAAGGCGCACCCCGCGCTGCAATCGACACGCAACCTGCAGTTCTGCGCCATTCATGAGCCCAACCTTCTCGCATACCTGAAAGCAACGCCCGATCTATCCGATATTTTCCTCATGGTCGTCAATCTGGATCCTAACCAGAGGCATGCGGGGTTTGTGCAGCTTCCGAAGGACCGGCTCCGGCTTGGCAACGGAATCAATGTGAAACTCCACGACCTGATGACCGATGAGCACTATACCTGGACACAGGAATGGAATTACGTAGAGATCGACCCTTATAAAATGCCCTTTCACTTGTTCAGGCTGGAGATACACGAATCCAATATGTAACCATGCGTGCGCACCCGATTAACGCTGATCCACTCTGGTTTAAGGATGCGATATTTTATGAACTTCACGTCCGGTCATTCTTCGACAGCGATGCCGACGGGATCGGAGACCTGAGAGGACTGATCCAGAAGCTTGATTACCTGGAAGACCTGGGAATCAACGCGATCTGGCTTCTGCCTTTTTATCCTTCTCCGCTAAAAGACGACGGATATGACGTAACCGATTATTACGACGTTCATCCGGACTACGGCACGCTTTCCGACTTCAAATTGTTCCTGAAAGAGGCGCACAGAAGAGGCATCCGGGTGATCACGGAATTAATTTTGAATCACACGTCCGATCAGCATCCCTGGTTCAGGAAGGCGCGCAAATCCAAAGCGTCTTCGCGGTACCGCGACTTTTATGTTTGGTCGGATAGCCCTGACCGTTATAAGGATGCGCGCGTGCTTTACCAGGGAGAGGAACGATCGAACTGGACGTATGACAGCGAAGCGGGAGCATATTACTGGCATCGTTTTCATCATTTTCAGCCCGAGCTGAATTTCACAAACGCCGAAGTACAGCTCGAGATGATCCGGGTGGCGGACTTCTGGCTGAAGATGGGAGTGGATGGATTCCGGCTGCCCTCCGT
The DNA here is from genome assembly GCA_036383235.1 of Chryseosolibacter sp. Classification (GTDB taxonomy): domain Bacteria; phylum Bacteroidota; class Bacteroidia; order Cytophagales; family Cyclobacteriaceae; genus Chryseosolibacter. The sequence continues at coordinate 22,235 of DASVOT010000699.1, read as the reverse complement.
CGCTTTTCTGTTTGAAGAGGAAGACACCGCCTGTGAGAACCTTCCGCAGACTCATGCATTCCTGAAAAAGCTGCGCAGCCACATCGACAAACACTACAAGAACAGGGTCCTGATCGCGGAGGCGAACCTTTGGCCCGAAGAGGGCGCAACCTATTTCGGAAACGGGGACGAGTGCCATATGAATTTCCACTATCCGCTGATGCCACGGCTATTCCTCGCCCTGCGGACCGAAGACAGCTACCCGATCATCGACATCATGGAACAAACACCGCCGGCTCCTCCCAACGCACAATGGGCATTGTTCCTGAGGAACCACGATGAGATGGGGCTTGAAATGGTGACCGAGGAAGAAAAGGACTATTTATTCAAGGCGTATGCGACGGACCCGAACACCAAGTTCAATGTCGGAATCCGCAGGAGGCTTGCTCCGCTGCTGAACAACGACCGGCGCAAGATCGAACTGATGAACACACTCTTGTTCTCCTTGCCGGGGACGCCGGTCTTGTATTACGGCGACGAGATCGGAATGGGAGACAACGTGTACCTGGGCGACCGGTTCGGAGTCAGGACGCCGATGCAGTGGAATATGAATCTCAACGCGGGTTTCTCCCAGGCGAACCCCCAACGGCTTTTCCTGCCGGTCATCTTTGATCCGCTCTACCGCCATGAGGCCGTGAATGTGGCCACGATGGAGGAGAATCCATCTTCTTTGCTCTGGTGGGTAAAGCACGCCATCAACATGCGCAAGAGATTGAATATCTTCGGACGCGGCGACATCCGGTTCATCAACAGCACGAATGCCAAAGTGCTGGCCTTTGCCAGAAGGTATCATGAGCAATGTATCATCGTCGTTGCGAACCTATCGCAATTCTCCCAGGCTGCCGTCCTCGACCTCTCCGATTTCCGGGAGTGCGAAATCACGGAAGTCTTCAGCCAGAACCGTTTCGTCAAAGTGGAGGAGGGCGACTATCCGGTGACCGTGGGACCCTACGGATATTTCTGGTTCCAGGCCGACCGGGTGGAGAAGAAAGACCGGCCCGAAGCAAGCGGGGAGCTGCCATTGCTCAAAGCGTCGTTATCATGGGAAAGGATGTTCGACAACTACAACGAAGTGCGCTGGCTCGAACGCAATGTCTTCCCCCTGTTCATGAAGAAATGCAGGTGGTTCGGCGGAAAAGCGAAGGTGATCAGCAAAGTCACACTCAACCAGGCGATACCCCTGAAGGTCGAGGGCGACACCCACTTTCTGATTATACTCGAAGTGCACTATATTCAACGGTTGCCGGAGTTTTACTTTTTACCGCTGACCTTTGTGCTGGCCGACAGCATCCTTGAGCGTGTAGAGTACACGTTGCAAAGCGTGGTTTGCCGGGCGGAGATCCAGGACAAAAGCGGGTTCATCATGGACAGCAGCTACGACCGGCAGTTCCGCGACTTTCTTTTCCTGAGTATGGAAAAGGGACTCCGGCTGCGCGATGACGACCAGGGGGTGCTCGAATTTAATTCCGGCGTCTTTGCCAAACCGGATGCGGCAAAAATCGATTCCCGTATCCTGAAAGCCGACCAGAGCAATACTGCCATTATTTACAACGACAAGTATTTCTTCAAATTCTACCGCAAGATCGAGAAGGAGATCAACCCGGATCTCGAGATCATCCGTTTTCTGACCGAGAACACGAGCTTCCGGCATTCACCCAAGTATGCCGGCAGCATTCAGTACCGGGCTTCCGACGGCAATTCCATCGTTTTCGGCCTGCTGCAGGAAAAGGTCGACAACCAGGGCGATGCGTGGGGGATGACCATGGATTCGGTGGGCCGCTATTACGAGCGCGTCATTGTAAAAGGAAGGAACCAGGAATTTCCGCAGCTGGTAGACAAGCCTATGATAAAGTTCGAGGAAGCGCCTGCCGTCATTCAGGAATTCATCGGCCGCGGATTTTACGAACGCGTGGCGCGGTTGGGACATCGCACAGCCGAAATGCACATGGCGCTGGCGTCTGACACAGGCAACGCCGCTTTTGCGCCCGAATATTTTACGCCTCATTATCAGCGGTCGTTGTATTCGTCCCTGAGGAAATTGCTTAAAGACCGCTTTGGCCTTCTTGAAAATACCGTCGAGAAACTCGACCCTCAAACCCGGACACTGGCGAGACAGGTTTTGGATCTCGCCGGCCCCATCCTGGAATCGTTTGCCGAAGTATATCAAACCAGGATCAATGCCATCAAGACAAGGATCCATGGTGACTTCCACCTCGGCCAGGTTCTGTTTACCGGGAAAGATTTCATGATCATTGACTTTGAAGGGGAACCGGGGTTTTCGTTCAGCGAGAGGAGACTGAAAAAGAGCCCGCTGAAAGACGTAGCCGGTATGATGCGGTCTTTCCACTATGCGGCTTATGGCAAGATTTTGTTAAACGAGAATTACCGTGAGCAGGACCTGGAGTTCCTGGACCGTGCCGCGGAACAATGGCAGCACTATGTAAGCCGCTTCTATCTTGACGCCTACATGGAACGCATGGGCATGGCCACTGAGCTTCCAAAAGAAGACAACATTCTTATAAGAACGTTCCTGCTGGAAAAGGCGATTTACGAGCTCGGCTATGAGCTGAATGCCCGGCCTGACTGGGTAAACATACCATTAAAAGGTATTTATTACCTTGTGAACCGGTATCTGGGCGAGCGGGTGGAGAAGAGCCCGAAAACGGGAGGAAGGGGAGCGTGAAAGGCGCCCCGGCTTTTGTAATACAGGCACAGGGTTGTGAAACGAAATAAAGCAGATGGGAAAAAAAATCAAGCAGGAGAATAAATTTGTATTGGACAGTTTCAGCCTGTTTACGGACTACGATATCCACCTTTTCCGCGCGGGGAAGCATTTCAAGCTATATGAAAAGCTCGGTTCCCATGTGGTGACGCACAACGGTGTTGAGGGGACGTACTTCGCTGTGTGGGCACCGAATGCGAAATCGATCTCCGTCATCGGATATTTCAATCACTGGCAGAAAGGTCAGCACAACCTTTTTCCGCGCTGGGATGGATCGGGGATCTGGGAAGGATTTTTCGGCGACATCAGGCATGGCGAGGCCTACAAGTATGTCGTTGAGACCGCTAGCGGGGAAGTATTTGACAAGGCGGATCCGTTTGGCTTTTATTTTGAGACTCCGCCCAAGACTGCATCCATCGTCTGGAGCCATCGCTACGACTGGCAGGATGAACAATGGCTCAAGGCAAGAAAAGAGTCGGCCGGCAAGCCGAAGCCGTATTCTGTTTACGAGGTGCACCTGGGTTCGTGGCGCAGGAAAGCAGAAAATCAGCATCTGACCTATCCGGAGATGGCCACGGAGCTGGTAGCGTATGTGAAAGAAACCGGCTTTACTCATGTTGAATTCCTTCCCCTCATGGAACACCCATTCTACGGCTCATGGGGATACCAGGTCACCGGGTATTTTGCGCCTACCAGCCGCTACGGCAGCCCGGAGGATTGCATGTATATGATCGACTGCTTCCACCGGGCAGGCATCGGAGTTATTCTCGACTGGGTACCTTCGCATTTTCCGGGAGACATTCACGGACTTTATAAATTCGACGGCACCTTTCTTTATGAACACGCGGACCCGCGAAAGGGATTTCATCCCGACTGGAAGAGCTACATCTTCAACTACGGCAGGAGCGAGGTGCGTTCATTCCTCATCAGCAACGCATTGTTCTGGCTTGATCGCTTCCATGCAGACGGCCTGCGCATGGATGCTGTGGCTTCCATGCTTTACCTGGACTATTCCCGGCAGGCAGGCGAGTGGATCCCGAACCAGTACGGAGGCAACGAAAACATCGAAGCCATTACTTTCCTAAAAGAATTCAACGAAGTGGTGTACGCCAATTATCCGGATGCTGTGACGATCGCTGAAGAATCGACATCGTGGTCAGGGGTATCAAGACCTACTTATCTGGGTGGCCTTGGATTCGGGCAGAAGTGGATGATGGGATGGATGCATGACACGCTCCGTTATTTCTCGCTTGACCCCGTTTATCGCAAATACCACCAGAATGAGATCACCTTCAGCATCATGTACGCGTTTACAGAGAATTTCATGCTGCCGCTGTCGCACGATGAGGTCGTGCACGGCAAGGGCTCACTCTTCGGCAAAATGCCCGGCGACGAATGGCAGAAATTTGCGAACATGAGGCTTTTGCTCGCCTATATGTATACACACCCCGGCACCAAGCTGTTGTTTATGGGAGGCGAGATTGCCCAGTCGGCCGAATGGAATCATGACAGAAGCCTGGATTGGCATTTATTGCAATACGATTATCACAAAGGTGTCCAATCCCTGGTAAAGGACCTTAATCAGTTTTATAAAGACGAAAAGGCTCTGTATCTCTTCGCTTTTGACCACCGCGGTTTCGAATGGGTAGACTATGGCGACCGGGAAAACAGCGTGATGATCTTCCAGCGGAAGGCCGACCGCAAAGAGGATCTCCTCATCGTCATCTGCAACTTTACCCCTACGGTCCGTTATCTCTACCGGATCGGCGTTCCCTTCCGGGGGCAATGGAAGGAGGTCTTTAATTCGGATGACCGAAAGTATGGAGGGAGCGGGTTTCTCAACCAGGGACTGCTCAATACTGCTCCCGTGAAATTCCATAGCAAGGATTATTCAGTTTCATTAAATTTGCCTCCCTTAGCGGTTTCCATTCTCAAGCTGGAAAAAGAAGTCAGTGAGTTCGAATTGCAGGAGATTGGAACCTGATGGCAGGGCAAGAAGGCCTGTGAACGACCTCCTGCATGCTGCTGTCACCGGAAAACCACGTTAATCTTAATTGATTGGAAAAATATATTTGTATTCACGGCCATTTCTATCAGCCGCCGCGAGAGAATGCCTGGCTCGAAGTTATTGAAGTTCAGGATTCCGCACATCCTTACCACGACTGGAACGAACGAATTGCCGCCGAATGTTACGGGCCCAATACGGCTTCCCGCATTCTCAACGAGGAAGGTGTAATACGAAACATCATCAACAATTATTCAAAGATCAGCTTTAACTTTGGAGCAACGCTTCTGTCGTGGATGGAAAACAACGACCGGGAGACCTATGAGGCGATACTCGAAGCGGACCGGCTGAGTCTGGAGACGTTCGGTGGCCACGGATCCGCGATGGCCCAGGTATACAATCATATGATCATGCCCCTGGCGAATGCCAGGGATAAAGAAACGCAGATCATCTGGGGCATCCGCGATTTTGTCCACCGCTTTAACCGGCTGCCGGAGGGTATGTGGCTTGCGGAAACCGCGGTCGACTCCGAAACGCTCGAGCTGTTGGCGAAACATGATATCCGGTTTACGGTGCTGGCGCCGCGGCAGGCCCGGTCATTCAGGAAGATCGGTGAGACGCAATGGACGCCCGCTGAAAAAGGTTTTGATACCAGGAGGCCGTACCGGTACACGCTTCCTTCGGGGCGCAGCATTGCTCTTTTCTTTTACGATGGAGAGATCTCGCAGGGTGTCGCGTTTGACGGCCTGTTGAACGACGGAAAGAAGCTCGCGGAAAGACTTATCAGCCGCTTTGACAAAGCGGGTGAGCCGCAGTTATCGCACATCGCTACCGATGGCGAAACATACGGTCATCATCACCGGCATGGCGACATGGCGCTCGCCTTTTGTATCGATTACATTCAGCGGTTCTCAAAGGCCAGGCTAACCAACTATGCGGAGTTCCTTTCGCTGCGGGAGCCTGCGTATGAGGTGCAGGTGCATGAGCAAAGCTCGTGGAGTTGCGTTCATGGGGTTGAGCGATGGCGAAACGACTGCGGCTGCAACACCGGAGGAAAGCCGGCCTGGAATCAGAAATGGAGGAAGCCGCTCAGGGAAACGCTCGACTGGCTTCGGGACGAGCTGGAGAAGATCTTCGAGCGCGAGGCGTCGGCGATCCTGAAAGATCCGTGGCATGCGCGCGATGAATATATCAACGTCATCCTGAGACGCAATGACGAAACGATAAAGAAATTCCTGCGAGACCATTGCAGCCAGGCCGTAGACCCTCCGCAGGTTCTGCGCCTGATGGAAGTGCAGCGGAATGCCATGCTGATGTACACAAGCTGCGGATGGTTCTTTGACGAAGTCTCCGGAATAGAGACTACGCAGATCATGCAATACGCCTGCCGCGCCATGCAGCTGGTAAGCCAGATAAGCGAAGTGAACCTCGAGCTGGAATTCCGAAAGCGCTTGGAGGGCATCCCCAGCAACGTCCCCACCCTCGTCAATGCGTCGAACATTTATACAAAGTTTGTGCTTCCGTCCAGGATCAACCTTCAGCGAGTGGGTATGCACTACGCGGTGGCCTCGATCTTCGAGGAAGATCTTGAGTCGTTTCCGGTATTCAACTACTCGACCTCCAATGAGATCTTCATCCGGAAAGAAGCAGGCGAGCAGAAACTGGTGTTGGGTGTCACGAAAGTGAGATCGAACACCACACGATCGGAAAAGAGGTTTGCCTTTGCGGTGATCTATATGGGCAAGCACAACATCATCGGCAATATCTCCCTCGACATGGAGGAGGAGAAGTTTGCGAGCATGCAGGCCCGCATGATTGCGGCGTTTGAAGAGGCCCGGCTCGGAGACGTCATCGGCCTCATGCAGACGTATTTCGGACCGGAAAAATACACGATCTGGCAATTGTTCCAGGACGAGAAACGCAAGGTGTTCAATTTCATCACCTACCAGAGCATGCTCGACCTCGAGGATTCACTTCGCCGGATCTATAACCGCGACTACCCGCTCGTGATGGCCCTGGCAAACAACGGGATCCCTATCCCGAACGCGTATCGCACCTCGTTTGAATATATTCTCAATGCCGACCTGCTGAAATGTTTTCAAACCGAAAAGATCAATATCCGGATGGTTGAACGGGTCATGACTGAGCTCGGCAAATGGGATCTGCGCATCGAAGATCCCGGCAAGGTCGAGCACCTGGCCGGCGAAAGCATCTTCAAGGAGCTGAAAAGACTTTCTGCCGAGGGCGAAAGCCTGAAGCGAATTGAAAGGCTCAACAGGCTGTTCCCGCTGCTCATCAAATTCAACCTGAGGCCTAACCTTTATAAAAGTCAGAATCTGTATTTCGAGATATCAAGACAGTTCCTGGAAAAAGATAGCCGCTCGCCCGAATGGAGCAGGCAGTTCGCGCTCCTCGGTGACAATATGGGCGTCAAGGTTTGAGGTTTTGAAGTCACCGCCCGGGCAGAAAGACAGGCATTCATCATCTCGTTGATCCGGCTGGAACTGCGCGAGGTCAAAAATCTATTTCCCGATTGCAATTACCCGGAACTTCACTATTTTGTACCGAACGCCAAATCCTTCAAGACATTCCATGCCCGCAATTGATCGCAGGAAGTTTTTAAGCGAGTCAGCTTTCGCCGTGTCGGCGTTGATGGCTGGAGGCCAGCTGATCGCCTGTACAGCGAAAGACGAGCGCGAGGCCGAAAGAACCACCCACGCGTTCGACATCATGCGGGAGGTGATGGCGTACAGGAAGATCGACTCTCACGCGCATGTCTATTTTACGGATGACAGTCCGGCGATCCAGATTGATTTTGCCGACAGGCTTGGAATTGAGAAACTTGTTATTTCGCGCCCGATGGAACCGGGCAGCAAGGGTACACCCGATGAGTTCATCGCCTGCAACAATCTCGTGTTGAGAGCGATGAAACAATACCCCGACCGGATCATCGGACAGCCCACGCTTAATCCGCGCTACCCGAAGGAATCTATGGAGGAAATCAATCGCTGTATAGGGGAGGGAATGGTGGGCCTGAAGCTTTACAATCACGTGAAGATCAGCGAACCGTTGTTTTATCCGGTCATTGAAAAATTCATCGACCTTAAGATGATCATCCTCATGCACGTGGGAATCGGAAAATCGCGTATCACCTACGACCCGACTGAGCCCCCGAACGTCTCCATTCCGGATGACTTCGTCGCCGTTGCAAAGCGATATCCCGAAGCCATGTTTCAGTTTGCGCACCTGGCAGGCGGCGAGGACTGGGAAGATGCGTGCAGCGCGTTGAAAGATTCTCCCAATGTTTTTGTCGATGTGGCCGGAAGCAACAACGATGCTGGCATCGTCGATTTCGCAGTAAAGTCCCTGGGCGTCGACCGCGTGTTCTTTGGATGCGACAACAGCTTTTACCAGGGTGTGGGCCATGTGCTCGCCGCCGACCTGACGGAGGAAGAACGGAAAAAGATATTCTTTGAAAATTACAATAAGGTTCTTCGAAAATCGGGCAGACATGTTAGTTGACATCAACGCGTACACCGGTCACTGGCCCTTCAGCAGGCGAAAGAACAATACGTGCAGATCGCGCCTTGAAAGGATGAATCGCTTCGGCGTCAACCTGGCTGTTGTCAGCAATCTGAACGGTGTCTTTTACAAGAATCCGCAATCTGCGAATGAAGAGCTGTGGGAGGAGCTGAAATCGGAAAAAGGGTTCCGGGACCGGTTCATCCCTTTTGCTGTGATCAACCCGCTTTACGGCGGATGGCGAAATTCCTTTGAAGAGAGCACCGGAAAGATGGGTATGAAGGGCATCCGGCTTTATCCGCAGTATCATGGTTACGACCTCATGCATCCCTCTTGCGTGGAGCTGGTAAAGCGTGCGCGTGACAAAGAAATACCCGTGGCGTTGTCGCTGCGGATGGTTGACAGCCGACCCAGCTCATGGATGGATCTTTCAATCGGGAAGGAGTGGGCGCTCAAGGATGTTGTGCCGATCATTCGGGAAGTCCCCGATGGAAAATTTCTCATCGTGAACATCGCCAACAGCACGCAGTTGTCAGAGGACGAGATCACCCTGTTCAAGAAGGCGAATCTGCTCATGGATACGTCCGGACGCAACATCTTCAATCTCGGAGAGCTTCTCTTAACTTTCGGCAGTGACAAGTTCGCGTTTGGCACGCACGCCCCGATACTCGACGACCTGACCGGACTGCTTCGGATCGAAGCGTTGCTTGCGACAGAGGCCGACGAATCGACGCGGGAGCTGCTCCGGTCAGGCAATGCCCGGCGGATGCTGGCACATTGATAGCAGCTGGAAGGGGAGACAGCCTGTGGCTCCCGAAAAAAATTCTAAGTGGCCGGCCAAATACCGCTGATGTAAAAGTTCTCTTTCATCGTTTGATTATTTCAGGATGGCCGGGTTTGGAACTTGCTTTTGCAAAAAATCTTATTACTTTTCGGGTACGTAACCGGAGAGACGGCCGCGGTCGTGCAAGTCCGCTGGAGCGAGGCAAATGAGAGACCGTGACAAGCCGTAGAGATTGAGCAAGACCTTCGCTGCCATCAAATTTTTAATGCGAATCTATCACGTTGCACGGCTGGAAGAGTGGCGGCGAACGCTGTCTGTTTCCGCTTCTTCCAAAGTGATCTGATGAGGCAGTCGCGGGCGATTGCATCCTTCAGGCAGGCGTTCCATTTTTAGAATCTAATGCGCTGAGTATCAAGTCCGGTGGACGTGCCGGATCCGCTGTATTATATTTTCCAAAATCAACCCTTAAACCGAAGAATGCCTATGAGAGTTTTTTACCGATCGCGGAGTTTTCTCCTTGTGATGGCGATGATCAGTTGCTGTGCGTTGCCCCTGTTGGCTCAGGTTACCAGCACAGTTTCAGGAAAGGTCAGTGACCAGGCGACCGGCGCCGGAATGCCGGGCGTGAACGTGCTTGTGAAAAATTCAACTGTGGGAACAGTGACGGACCCAGATGGCAATTACAGTATCCAGGTCCCGGGCGAGGATGCAGTCCTGGTGTTTTCATTCATCGGGTATGCTTCGCAGGAGGTAGCCGTGAGAGGAAGAAGCACGGTCGATGTTTCCATTTCTGAGGACGTGCGGAGTTTGGGCGAGGTCGTGGTAGTGGGATACGGCACGAAGCAAAGGAGTTCTGTCAGCTCGTCCATTTCAAAGATTGAAAATACCAACCTCAGCCAGGTTCCAAATGCCAGGGTCGAGAACACTCTTGCCGGACGTATGGCGGGCGTCCAGGTGACCAATGGCCGGAACAGGCCGGGGGAAGCTCCGCAGATCCGTGTGCGAGGTGTAGGTTCGATCAGCGCAGGCAATGACCCGCTTGTTGTCATTGACGGTTTCCCCGGGGGAGATCTTGCGCAACTGAATATGAATGACATCGCATCCATTGAAGTGCTGAAAGATGCATCCTCTACGGCGATTTACGGGTCGCGCGGAGCGGGGGGCGTCATCATGATCACAACGAAGCGGGGAGCCAGTGGCAGAACCGAGCTGAAGATGAATCATTTTCTGGGTTTCTCGAATGCGATGGCTCATGACGACTGGCTGACGGGCACAGAGTGGTACGAATACCTCGTGAAGTACCAGAACCGCGAATTCGCATGGGTTGGCGGTGATACTTCGCTTCCCATGTTTGGCGACCCTGCGCGTCCCGTTACGTATCAGGTGAACCCACTGACGTATGAGCTGCCACAGAGGGTATGGCAGGATGAAGTGTTGCATACGGCTCCCATACAAAGCTATAACCTGTCGCTTAGCGGGGGAAGCGACAATGCGCGCTATTATGTATCAGGTACGTATTCCGACGAACAGGGAACATTGAAAACATCCTGGTACAAGCAATATGTGGTTCGCGCCAATATGGACATTACTGTCAATAAAGTGATCAGTATGGGCCTCGAGCTGAGTCCGTCGTATTCCAAACGAAGGATCGCGGGCTCCGACATGGTGAGTCTGGTGAAGTATCCTCCTTTCGTGGGTGCTGAGAAACTGAATGGAAGGTACCCGCGGACAGCTGATTATATTCCTACCGGCCACTCGGGCCAGGCAAGCCCTTATACCTTTCTCTATGGAAGGGAAAACTATAACAACATTTTCAGCAATATCGGGAGAGCATTCATCAACCTCAATCTTCTGGACGGTCTGAGCTTCAAGAGCTCGCTGGGGACCAATATCAGTTTTTCATCGAGCAATAATTTCGGAGGCAGGGCAGGTGACTGGGCGGTACCCATCACTGCTTCGGCCGGGGAATCGCAATACATTGACCTTGTGAACGAGAATGTGCTCAGCTACGACAAAACGTTTAAGGAAGCGCATACCCTGGGTGGAATCTTTGGGGCTTCGTATCAACAGGCAACCTCGAAATCCACCGGACTTTCAGCCGTGACAAACTCGTTCAACAATGAGATTGTCAAAACGCTGAACAATGCCATCATCAACCCTTCGGGAACGTCTCAGTCGAAATCCCAGTGGGGCCTGGTGTCCTACTTCGCAAGGCTCAATTACGCCTATAAGGACAAATACATAGTGGAGGGTTCCTATCGCACCGATGGCAGCTCGAGGTTTGGTCGCGACAATAAATGGGGTGCGTTCCCTTCTGCTTCCGCTGCCTGGCGGGTTTCAGAGGAGCCGTTCTTCGCCGGCATCAACCCGGTAAGCGAACTAAAACTTCGCGCAAGCTATGGGGTGACCGGTAACTTCAACATTGGAAACTTTCAATACCTTGGAACCGTCAGCTCCGTAACCTATTCACCGGACAACAAAACGGTAAACGGGATTGCTCAATCCAGCATTGAGAACCCGCTTCTTTCCTGGGAAAAAACAAAAGGTATCGATTTCGGATTTGATCTGGGGTTGATGAACAATCGGGTCAACCTGACGGTGGACTATTACGACAATCATACCACGGACATGCTATACAGCGTGAATACGCCTGCGATCACGGGTTTTACGAGCACCATTACCAACGCCGGTGAAGTGCGAAATCATGGAATTGACCTGGAGATCGAAACGAAAAACCTCGTGGGTGACCTTCGGTGGAATACCTCTTTCAACCTTTCCCGCAACAGAAATGAAGTGGTCGACCTCGGAGGAGTCGACGAAAGAATCAATACCTATTGGTCGATGGACTTCCTTCTCAGAAAGGGGGAGCCGATGTTCTCTTATTACGGATACAACATGACCGGCATTTACCAGAATGCCGAGCAGGTGAGCAATACGCCCCACCTCGCGGGTGCCAAACCAGGCAACCCGGTCGTGGAGGATGTGAACGGTGATGGTTCCATCACGCCGGATGACAAAGTGATCCTCGGAAGCTTCATGCCAAAAATGGTGCTCGGGATGTCAAACGATTTCGCGTGGAAGAATTTCGACCTGCGCATCTTTGTCCAGGCGTCGCTTGGTGCGAAAATCTTCAATGTTGAGAACCAGTATTATGAAGGAAATACCCTTGGGGCTATGCGCCGGTCGCTCGTCGAGAATCAATGGTGGTCGGAAGCCGAGCCCGGCGATGGCAAAACACCAGCTGCGGCGTTGAGTCAGTTGTTCGGTTATAATACGAATACATCGTTTTACATCGAAGACGGTTCGTATATGGCCGTCAGGAATTTGAATTTCGGTTATACGCTGCCTTCGGACCTGGTCAGGAAAGCCGGGATGACAAATTTGCGGGTCTATACTTCCATGAACAACCTGCTCGTGGTCAAGGACAAGGGCAACCATGCCTACAATCCGGAAGGCACGTCGCTGGGCGAGATCTCAGGTATCAACAGTACGCCGGGCGTCAACCTGGGGTCGGAGCCAATCAACCGCACGATCGTATTTGGTGTAAACGTTGCATTTTAATCGCATTACTCGTACAATTCAATCAGCTATGTTGAAGAATAAATTATCCAGGATATCGGTATTGCTCGGGGCGCTGGCGCTCGGAGCATGCCACGATGAATTACTGAACCCGGTACCGGAGTCGGTCCTTACCTCAGTCAACGCCTTTAACACTGCCAGCGATATAGACCTGGCCGTGCTGGGCGTTTACAGCAAATATCAGGATCGTCTGCCAAGAGACTACGAATTAATGGAGATGCCTTCTGATAACATGTACGCGTTCTATTTCGCCACTGCGCCGGGAATCGAAGAGATCACCGCCCTTCAGGTCAATCCGGAAAATGCGAAGATCAATTCCTTCTGGAAAGATACCTACAACGGAATCTTCCGGGCGAATTCGGTACTGGCGAACGTGGACAAGCCCGCCGACTATGCAGAAGGCAAAAAGGATCAATACATCGGAGAATCGAAGTTCATGCGCGCGCTGATGTACTTTGATCTTGTCAGGATCTTCGGAGGCGTTCCCAAAGTTACGACCGTTGTTACCAATGAAGAGGCGCGAACCATTGGAAGGGCATCGGAAGACGAGATTTATCAGCTCATCATCGACGACCTGAAAGACGCGGTGGACAAGTTGCCGGCTCCCGCCGCGATTGCCTACGGGCGCGCGTCAAAAGCAGCGGCGATCGCTTTGCTGGCAAAAGTATACGTCTATCGCCAAAACTGGGCAGAGGCAAAAACGTACCTGGAAAAATTGTTCAGCGATTACAGTTACAGTCTCGTGACCAACTATGGCGACCTTTTTGAGGTGGCAACCGAAAAGAACAGTGAGACGATATTCTCGATTCCCTATGTTGCCGGCACGGATGGACAGGGTCTGACCTATGCGCTCGCGCCGATCTACGGGGTGAAGGGTGTCATTTCCAACGGTGATCGCGTGGCCCGGCCTACATGGGACCTTCACAGCAGCTTCGAGGCGGGCGACACCCGCTTTGCGGTGACCATCAGTGAATACCAGCTCACCTTCAATGCCAAGCCCGGGGAGCAACCTTACTGGTACCCGTATTTCAACAAATGGGTCGTTCCTTCCGAACCTGGCAGCTCCGGACTTGACATTCCCGTGCTCAGGCTTGGCGACATGATCCTCTTCTACGCGGAAGTGTTGTATCACGAGGGCCAGGCGCAGGCGGCGCTGGATCAGATCAACCGGATACGCACAAGAGCCTTCGGGAACGCGTCGCACAATTATGTACTGGCGGATATTCCGGATGAGAATGCGTTCCTTGACAAGCTTCTGCTCGAGCGCAGGCTCGAGCTTGCTGTCGAAAACAGCAGGTGGTTTGATCTGGTGCGGACGGGGAGGTACATGACTGAACTCGCGGAATACGATGCCGAGTACAATCCGGGATCGGGCACCGCGACAAAGGTGCAGGTGAACGTCCAGCCGTATATGAAGTATTTTCCCATTCCTTGGGAGCAGATTCAGCTATCCGCTGATGGTATCCTGCAGCAGAATGAGGGCTATGCGCAATAATCCAGGTTACGGCCTTCCCGACGCGAAGGCCGTAACCGTTCTCGCAGGCGGCGAAATTGTTATTCATTTAGGAAAGCATTATAAACATATTTTCTTATGACTGACCGAAACAACCTGAACAGGCGTGGCTTTCTCACAGCGGTGACCGCGGGCTCGTTGGGCGCTGCGCTCACCGGTTCTGTCACAGGGGGCGCAGGAATTTTCAAACAGGAACACGGCAAACTCGCCATTCTCGGAGGTACCCCCATCCGCGCGAAAGGGAGGATCGGTCCTGCATGGCCTTATGTCGATGACAAACTTGTGGAATCTGTCCTGAAGACCACCAGGAGCGGCATCTGGAGCAGGATCCAGTCACCGAACGGGAATGTCCCTGTATTTGAAAAGGAATTTGCCAAACTCATCGGCGGCTCTTACAGCGTGGGGACCGGCTCCGGCACCCAGGCGCTCAGCACGTGCGTCGAGGCTTTGGGCATCGGCCCGGGCGACGAGGTGATCACGTCACCCTACACTGACATGGGCACGATATCGGCTATCCTCACGAGTCGCGCCTTGCCTGTAATGGTTGACCTTGATCCGGATTCCTATCAACTTGATCCGGACGAAGTTGAAAAGAAGATAAACAAGAACACCAAGGCGATCATGCCGGTGCACATAATGGGAATTCCCGCCAACATGGAGCGGATCATGTCCATCGCAAAGAAGCACGATCTGAAAGTAATTGAGGATGCATGCCAGGCGCCCCTCGCCCGATATCAGGGAAAACCTCTCGGACTGATCGGAGACCTGGGTTGCTTCAGTTTTCAGGCCAGCAAGCCCATTGCGTGCGGCGAAGGGGGAGCGGTAATTGGAAATGACGAATCCCTCATGGAGCAGTGCTTCACGGTGCAAAATCATGGAACCTCGCGGAAAGGCAGCAATGAAACCATTGGTCCGAAATACCGGATGAATGAATTTGAAGGAGCGGTGCTCATGGGACAACTTGACGGAGCGAAACAGCGCTTTAATATTCGCAATGAAAATGCGCGCTACCTTTCCTCGAAACTTCAGGGTTTTGCCGGCCTCGTTCCGCAGAAACAATATGCCGGAACGGACAGCGGTTCCTACTATCACTATGCCATGACCTTTCATAAGGAACACTGGAACGGCGCCGAACGCAGTCAGTTCCTGAAGGCGATTAACGCCGAGGGTATTGGTCTGGGATCTTATATTAAAACCGGCCTGCATCATGAACCATGGGTCGACCACATCATCGGCCTGAAGGTCTACAAGACAATGTACGGCGCGGCGAGGTTGAAATCGTGGAAAGAGTCGTTGGATTTTCCGAACTGCGACCGCATCTGCAATGAAACACTCGTGTCGTTCTGGGGATCAGGAGCGCTACTTGGAACGAGGGAAGAAATGGATCAGATCATCGACGGCATCATGAAGGTCTACGAAAACCGGGATCGGCTTAAATCGCTGTAGCTCATAAAACCGGATCATGACCTGGTTCCTAAATATACTGAAATGAAAAAAGTTAGCCGACGTTCATTTTTCTCCAGCTCCCTCGGCGCGGCAGCAGCGTTGTCGCTCCCCGTCACCACCCTGGCGCAGGGAGGATCATCCATTTCACCGTCCAAATCGTCCCCGAACGGACCCGAAATCATTGATACGAATATCAATTTACTGGACTGGCCATTCAGGAAGCTGAAGTATGGAAATACCGAAGCGCTTGTGTCAAAACTGCGCAGACATCACGTAACGCAAGCCTGGGCAGGCAATTTCGAAGCGCTATTTCATAAAGATATCAACGGGGTGAATATACGCCTGGCGCAGGAGTGCAGGAAGGCCGGGGACGGCATGCTCCTGCCATTCGGAACGGTTAACCTGGCATGGCCCGACTGGGAGGAAGATCTCCGAAGGTGCCACGAACTTCATCGTATGCCTGGTGTACGCATTTATCCGATTTACCAAACGTTCGACCTCAATCACCCGGATTTTTCGAAACTGGTCAGTCAAGCGACCGAGAACGGAATGATCATCCAGATCGTGGGAGACATGGAGGATATCCGGCACCATCACCCGATCGTGGAAGTGAGGGAGGTGAACTTGACCCCACTCGTTGATATCATGAAAGCGATACCTGCTGCGAGGATACAACTACTTTACTGGAACCACAGAGTGAGTGGAAAGTTGCTGGAGCAGCTGGCGAAGGAGACACACGTGTACTTTGATACCTCGCGCGTTGAAGGAGTAGGCGAGGTGGGGCATCTGATCGAAGGAAAATCGTGGGGAGGCAGTGCCGGCCCGTCGATTCCGGCAGACCGACTCCTCTTCGGCTCGCACGCTCCCTATTTTCCCGTTGAGACAAGCATCATCAAACTGTTTGAATCTCCGATGACCCTGGATCAGATGACCGCCATCATGAACGGCAATGCCCGGCGGTTCCTTCCATCCACCCGGAATAAGTAATCTATAAAAGGTATGACATCAGATCAATTTGCACTCGACCCGACCTATTACGGGATCCCAGATCGCGAACAACTTGTTGACTTGCGGATCTGGGATTCACACTACCATGGGTTTATGACGGGGGGTGATCGCATCAGGCAACACGAGGAGATGATGTTCTATGTCGATCGCATGGGTATTGAAAGAGTAATTTCTGTAGATATCGGCGGAACGCTCGAGGATCCGATCACGCCGAAACCACACGACAGCGCCCAGCTTGCCATTCTTAACAAAGACAAGGACAAAGTCTCGGGGATCATACCGATCGATCCGGGGTACCCGGACGAGAGCCTGGCCAAGATGGACCAATGGATCCGCAACGGTCCCTGTATTGGCATCAAGTACGTGGGAGGAAACAGACTGGGACTGACATGCGATCATCCCAACAATGACCGCATCATCAGCCTTGCCCGCGAGCTGGATGCGGTGATCTACATACACTCGTGGATCAAGGTGGGTGGCACTCCGCGATACCCGGGCGGCGGCAACCTCCCTGGTGAGAACACGCCGATGACGATCGCCAGGTTGGCGAAGCGCTTTCCCGACGTGCGCATGATCTGTGGTCACGCCGGTGGCGACTGGGAACTTGGAGCAAGGGTCATCCGGCCACTGGAAAACGTATACCTGGAATTTGCCGGCGCCGATCCGCAATCCGGGTGCGTCGACTACGCCGTGAACGAGTTGGGTGCACACCGCATCGTTTGGGGAGGACACGGGCCAAGCCGTTCATTTGCCACCGAGCTGTCCAAAGTGCTGGACGCCTCCCTTTCACGTGCCGATCGTATGAAAGTGTTTGGAGGCAACTACCGCCGGCTGGCTGCTGCCATCTTTAAGAGGAAAGGCATCGCGATTAAGGTGTAGAAGATACTGTCACATCACGCAACCGAATAAGATCACCATGTCTGCGTCTCATACTATTTTCAGGAAGGGCATAAGCGGTGCATTGCTGGCGTGCTGTTTCTTTCCCCTATCCACTCGAATCAACGAGAAGACCACGACCGTTCCGGCGCAGAAGGAGGTCACAACCATTGCACTCAACGCGATTCCCGGATTGCAATATGACGAGGTTCGAATTGTCGTGAAGCCAGGCAGCCGAGTGAAAATAACACTGACAAACAAAGATGACATGAGCCATAACCTGGTCATCACAACGCCTGGAAAGCGCCTGGAGGTGGTACATGCCGCGGTCAAGCTCGGAGAAAAAGGTCCTTCCCTGAATTATATTCCTCAATCGCCGGATGTCCTGTGGAGCATTCCTGTTCTTTCGCCGGGACAGGCGGGATCGATTACTTTTACTGCCCCCGAGAAAACGGGTATTTACCCGTACGTCTGCACTTTTCCGGGCCATGGTTTTTCCATGTATGGCGCCATGTATGTGATGTCGGCGGGCGAGCTACCGGAGTTGCTCAAAGATGAGAACGTCCCTCCCGCACGGAGGAAAGGTAATGACACGAACGATAGCCATGCTTCCCCTAGCGTCGCTGACCATCCTTACCCACTCACGCCTCCATATCTTTATCGCGCTTACATGATGGACGCCAGTCCTGCGGCCATCGCCGTGCGCCTGACAGATAACCTCGCTTATTGCTGGGATGCCGGCAGCTGCGAATTGCGCTACGTGTGGGAAGGAGGTTTCGTTGACAATACCGGGCTTTGGAAAGGAAAGCCAAACTCGGAGGCAAAAGTCCTTGGAAAGATTTTCTATCGCAATTCGGTCACGCAGCCTTTGCGCACGGGGTCACCGGACCGGATACAGCAAGTTGAATTCAGAGGATACAAGCTAATCAACCGTTATCCCGAATTTCATTACACCGTAGATGGCACAGATGTATACGAATTGATTCGTCCAACTGAAAAGGGCGACGGCCTGATCAGGACATTTACCATTCCCCGGGGAAATGAAGACGTCTGGTTTATCGGTGCGCCCACCGATGGAATGAAATTCGAATCCACCGCGGGGACCTGGAGGAAGCAAACGCTGTTGGTGCCAGTGTCCGGGATAAAGAACTTTTCCATTGTTATGACAAAAAGGGAGGGACGCAAGCCATGAAGCCTGTTATTTCCGGTCGGTCGCTAATGGCAGTGCTGACCGTTCTGTTTAGCTGTTTCTCCTGCGAAATTGCGTCACGGTCAACATCAGACCGTACCGCATCAGCCTACGTGGTGGAGTCCATCCAGATGCCCGTCGGATTAAACAGTGAGGTGGGAGGTATCGGATTTCTTCCGGACGGTCGTCTGATCGCCTGCTTCCACCGCGGTGAAGTGATGACTTACGCTCCTGACACGAAGGAATGGAAATTATTTGCTGAAGGTTTGCACGATCCGCTCGGGCTGCTGGTCATCAGCAACAAGGAAGTGCTGGTGATGCAACAACCGGAGCTCACCCGGATACAAGATACCGATGGTGATGGTCAGGCCGATCTGTATGAAACCGTCATGGATAAGTTCGGCATATCGGGGAATTATCACGAATTCAATTATGGTCCGGTGAGAGACAAAGCGGGGAACATGTTTATCGCTTTGAATACCGGATCTTCGGGTGACAAGATCCGGTCGCAGGTTCGGGGTGAACTCAAAACCGATGGGCGCGATGGCGATACCGGCAATCGGCAAATGTTTTCTGTGGTACCCTTCCGGGGCTGGGTAATGAAATTAACACCGGCAGGCGAGCTGATGCCTTTTGCCATGGGTTTCCGCTCTCCCAACGGGATAGGTTTTGATTCAGAGGGTCGTTTGCTGGTGGCAGACAATCAGGGCGACTGGGTATCCACCAGCAGCCTGTATCATGTCGAGGAAGGAAAATTCTATGGTCATCCGGCGAGCCTGGTCTGGAAAAAAGACTGGCATCAGGGAAACCCGTTCTTCATGCCAGTCTCTGAATTGAACGCGATGCGAACAAAGGCCATCGTGCTGTTCCCGCAGGGTATCATGGCGAATTCCCCTTCGCAGATTCTGTGCGATACGACCCGGGGAAAATTCGGACCGTTCGGTGGACAGCTACTGGTTGGCGAGATGAATCACAAACGGATAATCCGTGTGATGCTCGAAACGGTAGACGGCGCGTTGCAAGGCGCTTGCCTGCCCTTTCTGGATGAGGGCGACCTGCGGATGGGGAACAACCGACTGGCTTTTGCCCCCGACGGAAGCCTGTGGGTGGGACAGACTGATCACGGCTGGGCTGGCGACGAAGGGATCCAGCGCATCTCGTTTACAGGCGTGACACCGATGGATGTCTATACGATGAAGCTGACTCCCGTCGGATTCGATCTGACTTTTACACGGCCCGTTGATACCGGCAACGCTTCCGATCCGGCACATTACCGGCTTCGCCATTATTACTACGATTACTACAAGAAAGGGCCTCAGGAAGGGGTTGACGATGCAATCCAGTTGGACGTTCAAACAGTCAAGGTCACTGACATAAAAATCTCCGGGGATGGGAGAACCGTATCTCTGGTATTGGACAAATTAAAAGCAGGTTATGTGTATGAGCTGAAGCTGGAAAACATCAAAAGCGAAGACGGAAGAGCCCTTGAACATCCGCTGATCTGTTATACGCTTAACCACCTGAAATCACAGGATCTTTCAAGCGCTGTTAAATGAAGCCGGTTTGTGGACGACCTTTTTAATTAATCTGATCGCCATCATTTTCGCCTTCGGGATTTTTTACTAATTTGGGTACGTACCCGTTTGCCGGGCTGACGTCGAAGCCTTAATCACGCGACGACCTCTTGTTAGAATTCCGGCACACCACACAGACCCATGACGTCAAAAGAAAACTACGTGCAGAATGCGATACGAGGACTGGTGATTGCGTACACCGTTGTCGCGGCATCGCTCGTCGCAGGATCGTGTACACCTTCCGAAAAACAGACGTCCGCAGAAAAGGGCCCTCTGTTTGCTTACAAGGACTCCACCGGTACCGCCAGGGTTGTGAACAACCTGCCAGACTGGGAAAACAAACGGGAACAAATTCTTCGCTCCATGGAGGATGTCATGGGCAGACTTCCCGACAGAACCCGCCTTCCTGCGTTCAACGTGAAATTATCCGACAGCCTGAAGGGGTCTGGCTATACGCGCTACAGCATCACCCTGACAGTGGCGGAGGGAGAATTCCTTCCAGCCTATTTTTATGTACCCGTCCGCAACGATCGCGAAGCGAAGTTTCCGGCAATCGTGGCATTGCATCCTACGGGAGATAAAGGCAAAAAACTCGTGGATGGCGACAACCCTCTGCCTAATCGCAGCTACGCCAGGGAACTCGCCGGAAGAGGCTACGTGGTAATCGCCCCGGACTATCCCAGTATGGGCGATCTCCTTGACTATGATTTCTCCTCGGACCGGTACGAGTCCGGCACCATGAAGGCCATCTTCGACCATATGCGTTGCGTGGATTTCCTGCAATCACTTGGCTACATTGACCCCGAACGTATCGGAGTCATCGGTCATTCTCTCGGAGGGCATAATGCCATGTTTCTCGGCGCTTTCGACACGCGGCTAAAGGTGGTTGTCTCCAGCTGCGGATGGACGCTGTTTGACTACTATGATATCGGCGAAGAGGGGAGCAAAAAATACGGCGGCAGGCTTGGGCCATGGGCGCAGGACCGCTACGTGCCTTTGTTGCGCGAACGCTATCAGCTGGATGCGGAAAAAATTCCATTTGATTTCGACGACGTGATCGCTGCCATCGCTCCCCGCGCCTTCTTTTCCAATTCGCCACTGAATGACAGCAACTTTGACGTCAACGGTGTCAGGGAAGGAATTAAGTCCGCGGCACAGGTATATAAATTCTTTGGTGCTGAAAACAACCTTGTGGTCCGTTACCCGCAGGCGGAGCACGATTTTCCCGACGATGTAAGGCAGGAAGCTTATCGCTTCATCGATACCATTCTGAAACCTGTTTCAACCGATCATGAAGACAAATAGCTGCACCCGGCGTGAATTTATCAGAG
The DNA here is from genome assembly GCA_036383235.1 of Chryseosolibacter sp. Lineage (GTDB taxonomy): Bacteria > Bacteroidota > Bacteroidia > Cytophagales > Cyclobacteriaceae > Chryseosolibacter. The sequence goes on along the minus strand of DASVOT010000699.1, from coordinate 647 downwards.
ACGGCACCCGGATCGCCGCAGGCGCAGGCCTGGGACTAATGGCGGCACAGGAGCTGCTCGCCTGGAACGGGCCGAAAAGACCCGAACCGATTATTGACATACACCAGCACACCGATTACCATGGCAGAACGCATGAGCAATTGATTTCGCACCAGCGGGCGATGGGTATTACCACTACCATTCTCCTGCCTTCGGGCCGTCCGGTCGTCTCTGCGACCACGCATGATGGTGTTTCCAACGGACTGCAGGCTGGCGCTACCGGTAACGAAATATGCTATGCGCTCTCAAAGCAGTATCCCAATGAATATTTCTTCGGTGCCAACGAAGTCTCCGACCTTCCCGACGCGACAGAGGAGATCGAGAAGTACCTGAAACTGGGCGCGAAAGTAATCGGGGAGTCAAAATTTGGCGTCGAATGTGATTCCGCAGCGATGCAAAAGATCTATCAGCTTGCAGAGCGATATCGTGTGCCCGTGTTGATGCACTGGCAATTCGGAATGTACAACTACGGTTTCGAGCGCTTCCATACGATGCTTGAAAAATATCCGAACGTGAATTTTATCGGGCATGCGCAGACATGGTGGGCGAATATCGACCGGAATCAAACCGACCAGTCGGTCCTCTATCCGAAGACGAAGGTGACACCC
>DASVOT010000698.1:0-7322 GCA_036383235.1 Chryseosolibacter sp. | reverse complement strand
CGATATCGTCATCGCCGCCGCCTTCCGTGCAGGTTTTTGCGAGTGCCGTCAATTCCTCCTGGCTGTTCAGGATCCGCTGGCTATGGTCGGGAAGGATAACAGTAACCGGAAAAATCAGGGCCAGGGAGTCGTGATCCGTTGTTGACCGATCAAGGACTTTTTCAACGAGGACAAAATCCCTGGCTGAGTCAATCCGGATTTGCTCACCGTTGACAATCACCGTCACGGGCAGCACGAGGCTGACGCAGCTGGCGTTGTCGATAATATTGTCAGCAGACCCGTCCTTCAGGGCCACGCGTTGAATGTAGTTTGCCACGGCCGAGGAAGGCAGGATGACGTCCTTTGGCTTAACCGGCGTGATCTCCTCCGATTCCCGCTGGCAGGAGCTGAGGGCGAACAAGAAAATAATCAGGGCAGACAGGGCGGATACCCCCATCGCGTGCCTGATTTTTTGACTTTTCTGCTCTTTTTTGATCATTTTTTATATTCGCTTCGGCACGGGAAGAATTCAGAATTCTGCCCGGTCCGCCAGTCTTGTATAAAACAGGTGAATGGCTGAAACTCCTACCTCGTCTCCGGTAATAATTTTCCGGAATTCGGCGGTAAGCTAAACGTTTTGATGCCCGAAACCGCGGGCTTTTCATTGAGTGTGCGTATGGCGCGCCAGACCGGGTCCCACAGTGTGTTGTTAATTTTTTTAATTTGCGGCATATCGCGATACGCATGGCCGGGGACCTCGGAGAAAATACGTGTGAGGAGAAGGTGTTCAACGAACTCTTTCATACGCACTCAAAAGATCTATATCAGTTTCTTTACTACAAATTCGGGGCGGATAACAACCCTTCTGATCTGGTTCAGGACGCATTTATCAAATTATGGGACAACTGCGCCAGGGTACCTCCGGATAAGGCGCGATCTTTCCTCTTCACAGTTGCCAATAATCAGATGCTGAATGAGCTTTCCAGGAAAAAGACCGCGCTAAAATACAGCCTTGAAAAACACCGGGGTGACACTACGCAGTCGCCGCAGTACCTGATGGAAGAGAAGGAGTATATGGAGCGGCTGCAGGCGGCCATCAACAGCCTCAGTGAGGAGCAGCGGGCTGCCTTCCTTTTGAACAGGATTGAGGGCAAAAAGCACCGGGAAATCGCGGAGATGCTGGGTATTTCGCAGAAGGCGGTTGAAAAAAGGATCTACAGCGCGCTGGCCAGCATTACGGAGAAGGTGGGAAAGATTTGAAAATGTTTGCGCCGGCAAGTAGGAATAACGATGCCGAACCTGTTGTATGTATGTCAGGAACAAGAAATGGAAAAGGAAGAATACATCAAAAAGTGGCTTGAGGGCTCTTTGACAGAGGCCGAAAAAGCCAGCTTTCAGGAGACGGAGGAATACCGGGCTCTTGAGAGGCTTTCCAGGTCCCTGGCGTCTTTTAAGGCGCCCGAGTACGATGCGCAGGCTGAGTATGAGCGCCTGAAGGCCAGGAGGTCGGCTGGAAAGAAGGTCGTTCCGATGCGCTGGTTGAGCCCCGTGCTGAAAATTGCGGCAGTCTTGACGGTGTTGACGGGAGCGTATTTCTTTTTCCTTTACGATGCGCTGACGGTCGTGAAGACCACCGCGTCGGAGAAAACGGTGGTGACTTTGCCGGATGCTTCGTCGGTTGCCTTGAATGCAGAATCCGAACTTTCCTATAGCGAGAAGAACTGGAAGAAAGAACGCCGGGTCCAGCTTGACGGGGAAGGATATTTTCAGGTGGCGAAAGGCTCCAGGTTTGAGGTAAAGACTTCCATGGGGACGGTGACGGTAGTGGGAACGGTCTTCAACGTCAGGAACCGCGGGAGATATTTTGAGGTTATCTGTTACGAAGGCGCCGTTCAGGTGCGGGGCGCTGGCGAAGATGTGCGTCTTTCTCCGAAACAATTGTTCCGGGTCATTGACGGTGTCGTGACAAAGGGAAAGGAAGTTGCAGAAGATCAGCCGGACTGGAGACGGGGTGAAAGTTCGTTCAGGAGTGTTCCTTTCAAGTATGTTTTGGCTGAATTTGAAAGACAATTCGACGTGACGGTGACTACCCGGAATGTAGACACCCGCCGTCTTTTCACCGGATCATTCTCGCATTCGGATTTTTCGGTTGCATTAAAATCCATCGCGCTTCCTTTTAATCTTGCCTATGAAGTTGAGGGCAAAAAGATCATACTCTCCGGTGGCCATTAGCAAGAGCTTTGCAGGAAGCGTTCTCTTTTTATTTGTCTTCACTTTCAGCCTGGCCCAGCAGGGCACCAGGATACCCCTTAAAAAAGTGCTGGCCGCGCTGGAAGAGCGGTACTCCATTACGTTCACCTACGCGGATGACAACATTGCATCCATCTCGCTGATCCCTCCATCCCCCGACCTGCATCTTGAACAGGCGCTCGAATACTTAAGGGCGAACACCGGCCTGCGGTTCAGTCAGCTAAATGAACGATTTATTGCCATTAGTGTACAGGAGGAAAGTCAGGGAAATGTTTGCGGCACGGTCATTTCCGGCGACACCGGTGAGCTGATGACGGGTGCCACCGTTCAGCTGGGCGACCGGTTTGTGATCACCAATGATCGCGGATACTTCGTCCTTGGCAGCACATCCGCCGACAGTGTATTATTAATCACCTTCATCGGATACGATCCGGTGGCGATCCGCCTTCGCGACCTTGCCGGGAACCCTTGCGCGACCATCAGGCTGCAACCGCAGTTTACAACCCTTCAGCCGATTTTTGTTTCCGACTTCCTTACACACGGCATTGACAAGAGGGCAGACGGCGCACTGCAAATCAACACCGGTACACTCGGCATGCTGCCCGGTCTCACCGAACCGGATGTGATGCAAACCATTCAAACCCTGCCCGGTATCCAGAGCATCAATGAAACGATCTCTGATATCAACGTCCGCGGTGGGACGAATGACCAGAATCTTATCCTGTGGGACGGCATCAGGATCTATCATTCCGGGCATTTCTTCGGGCTGATATCGGCTTTCAATCCGTATCTCACGCATCGGGTGACGCTGGTAAAGAACGGATCAAGCGCTTCCCTGGGTCAGGGTGTGTCCAGCACGATCGATATCCGTACCGACGACCAGCTAGCCACGAAATTTTCTGCGGCTGCTGGCATCAACATGATCAACGGTGATGTTCTCGCCAAGATCCCGCTGTCGAAAAAAATGTCGGTGCATGTCTCCGCCAGGCGCTCGGTCGCGGATTTTATGAAGACGCCTGCGTATAAACAGTATTTCATCAGGGCGTTCGGTGATTCTGATGTTGCCAATTCCTCCGGGGCCGATTCGCTGCTGGAAAAGAACGAGGATTTTTATTTCTACGACACAAGCTTCAAATGGCTTTATGATGTCAGTGACCGCGATAAGCTGCGGTTCAGCTTTTTGAATGTCTTCAACGACATTGAATACCAGGAGCACGCCCTCATCAACAACCAGCGTGAATCGAGAACAAGCGGTCTTGAACAGCAAAACACAGGATCAGGTCTTTCGTACAGCCGCCTCTGGAATGAACGCGTCCGAACCACTGCCCACGTGGACCTTTCGTTGTACGACCTGTCGGCCGTGAATTATGACATCCAGAACGACCAGCGCCTTATCCAGGAAAACAAGGTGCTGGATACAAGCTCAAAAATCGATGGAAGGATCAGGATCCGCGATAATATTGAACTACTGACGGGATATGAATTTTCGGAGGTGGGCGTTACGAACTTTGACGACATCAACAATCCTTTTTTCAGGAGACGGATCAAGAAAGTGCTGAGGAGCCATGCCGCCTTTTCGGAGGGTGATTTTTCGTTTGGCAAAACGAATATGCGCGCGGGCGTCAGGGCCAACTATTACCCGCGATTCTCCCGGCTCATTGTCGAGCCGCGATTCTCCCTGAATCAGAATTTTCTCGGTAATTTTTACTTCGAAGCGCTCGGTGAGATGAAGAACCAAAGCTCTGCTCAGATCATTGACCTGCAAAGTGATTTTCTCGGCGTGGAGAAGAGACGCTGGATGCTTTCGAATGAAAATGATATTCCAATCATTCAAAGCAAACAGTTATCGGCGGGAATATATTTCAGGAAGAATGACTTTCTCGTCAGTGTGGAAGGATATTACAAGAACGTTGAGGGCATTACGACCTCCAGCCAGGGTTTTCAGAACCAGTTTCAGTTTACGCGCGCAAAAGGCAGCTACCTAACAAAAGGGCTCGACTTCCTGGTCAGCGAAAAGGTGGGACCATTTACCACCTGGTTCAGTTATTCCAACGCCGACAATACGCTGAGGTTCCCCTCGCTCATTCCTCCGCGCTTTCCCGGCAACCTGGATATCCGGCATCGCGCGACGCTCGGATGCAGTTTCGAAAAGAAGAACTTCCAATGGTCAGCCGGGTTGAACTGGCACACGGGGAAACCGTTCACTGAACCGATGATTCCGAATGACGTTGTCAACGGTCAGATCAACTATGGTCCACCGAACAGCTCCCGGCTGAAAGATTATCTGCGGATAGATGTTTCGGCAAAATACGGATTCGCCCTGGGCACGGGCGTCAGGGGAGAGGTAGGCGCGTCTGCATGGAATGTGCCCGACAGAAGAAATATTATACACCAGTACTACGCCCTCAATGACGGCAGCACGGTGAGGGCAGTTCAGGATTACGCGCTTGGTTTCACTTCCAACGTGGTCTTCCGGATTATTTTTTAGACCTGGTGTTTGTTCACCATTCATCGTCGATCACGCGCGTGTCCGTCACGGTGAAGCTGTCTTTCAGATTAAAATGCATGATGTCCATGTTGATGAACCGGCTTTTCCGGAAGTGCGTGCGGTAATTATTGAGCACCCAGTCTGTCCATGAGCCGTGAACCATTCGCGATTCGTTGCTCATTTTTCCCGAGGCCATCACCGGCACCCGGGCCTCGTATTCCAGGCCGTAGACGACAACCCGATACCTTTCATCTTTGAAGCTGATCTGCACTTTACCCGACCAGCGCGCCGAGCGGATGAGGTTGGAGGTGTTCATGTATTTGCCACCGTATCTCTTGTAATCCACCCTGAAATTTTTCACATCGGCGATGAGGTCGGACCCGTCCTCCGAGAGGTTGTCGATCCACGCTTTTTGCTTCAGCAGATCAATGAGCTGTTCTTTCTGCTCCGCGGACGGCTGAGCCGTCTCATAAACCTGGACCCAGATCACTTCCTTGTTGTCAAGGATGAATGCGGAGTACGCGGGTTTTTTCTCCTGGCCGTAGATGCTGGCCGAACCCAGTAACACAACAAAAACCAATGCGGATTTCACGGTTATTTGACCTTTATTATCGCCGTTTGCGGCGGGCCGGGGCTTTTGAGTTTCCGGAAGAAAAAATCAGGCCAACGGCAAACTCAAAACCGGTAAAATCAATTTTCGCATCCTGGTAATCAACCTGGACGGTTTCGAGTGTGGAATTACCTCCGGTATAAGAACCTTGTAAGGGAAATTTCGCCTCTCCGACGAGGTAATTTGCCTCAAGGGAGACGCCAACCTGTTCTGTTACATGTACTGTGAGTTCCGCACCCCCATGATAGCCAAATCCAGGATTGTTTCGGAAAGAGAATTCGCTGTTTACCACCTGCCATTGCTGCGCCGCGCGGATGGCGCGATCGAAATTCCCATAATTTATTTTTTGGGCAAATCCATAGAAAAAAAATCCGCCGCCTTTGAGGTCAAGGCCCACACGCGACCCCTGCAATTGAATGACGATTTCAACGGGCACGAAAATCGTGAAGTTTGGTCCGAGGAGGGGCTTCCTGCTTTCAATGGGCAGGTCCTTGAGGTTCAGCCCGGACATGCGGTAAAGAGATCCACCGGTTTCAAGGGCGACGTACCGGTTAAGATCAAAGCCCAGCCCCCGCACTGAAAACGGGCTGACGGGCGTGGAAATGTACCCGCTCTTCGGAACGAAATAGGAAAACGATAACCCGAAATCCTGTCCGGCGGAAGGAAGGCAAACAACCGTGACGAAAAACATCGACCAGAGGCTTTCTTTCATTCGAAGCCGTTTGCGGTCGTCAGCGCGTATAGTGGTCGGGTTGCTCATTTGTTGTTGTAATCGGTGAATAAGATCTGCTCATACGATTTTGAACGGTCCAGGTCTTCCGGGCCGGCCCCGTCCCTCCGAATGAATTGTTTGGCCACGTTGTCGTAGATGATGTATTCATGCGGAGTAATAAACCCGTAACCATCGTTGAAATAATAGACGGCGAACGAGCGGGAGGATGCCGACATGATATTCTTGCTAAAGGTGAACGCCGGATCCGGTTGATCAAGCTGTGCAAGCAGGGTGTTGGCGATGTCGGTCTGGCCCGCGTACTTTTCAATGACGGTATCTTTTTTGACGGCCCCTCCCACCATCAGCAAGGGGATCCGGTACCGTTCTTTGTCCTTCAGCTCCCGGTTTCGCGGCAGGCGGTGGCCATGGTCTGCCACAAATAAAATTACCGTGTTGTCCCACCACGGGGACGCCTTTGCCTTGATGATGAATTCGCCAATGCTTTTATCGGTATAATAACACGAGTTCAGGAAAAGGCTTTCGACATCGTTGCCCGGAAACTTCGCAACCATGGGCACGTCGAAAGGCTCATGGCTGCTGAGCGAGAGAATGACTTTGAAAAAAGGCTGGCGCGTGGTATCGCACTCCTGAAATGCCCGCTGAAAAACAATATGATCGTGCACACCCCATTTGCTCTTGTTGAATTCCGGAGGGAAATCCTCGCCGGAAGTAATATGGTCGAAGCGGCTGCTGGTGAGGTACGATCTGAAATTTGCAAAGTCGATATCGCCACCGTATACAAATGAAGTATGATAGCCAAGCCCGAGCATATAATGGTTCAGATAGGGGAGGCGTTGAGTTTTTGACGGGTTTTTGATGATGGAGGTCAGAGGCTGGGCGGGATACCCGCTGAGAATACTGATGATACCTTTGTCTGTCCGGTCTCCGCTCGCATAGAAGTTCCGGAACAACACGCCCTCGCTGCACAACCGGTTCAGGTTCGGCGTCACGCCCGGCACGCCGCCCAGTGGACCGATGACGTCCGCCGTAAAACTCTCCAGGATGAAGAGGATGATGTTGGGTTTCCTGGTTTTCCACAGCATAGTCGTACTGGAATCCTCCTGCGGATAGAGATCGCGAAAGTATCGTTCCGCGACCCGGCCGGGTAAAATGTTGTCGGGGTATTTTTGTGCCGTACCCTTATTAAGAAAGTACAAAAAATTCCAGACGACATTAATGACCGCATGGTTGGCGAACGGTTTTGTCTTGTGAAAATACACAAA
>DASVOT010000697.1:0-3229 GCA_036383235.1 Chryseosolibacter sp. | reverse complement strand
AAAACCTGTTTCGCTCATCAGCGTCGTGAAGGGAGCCAGGCAGGCCTTTTACAACAATAACCCGGACCAGTACAAGTTGCCATCACGAAACGAATCGGCATTCATTCTCCGCTACATGAAAGGGCAAACGGATAACACCGGCCTGCTGAATTCATTTGTGGATTCCACGTTCAGCAAGATGCGCATATCGGCCTTCATCGCTGACATTGGCTCCGTGCGAATGGATTCCCTGGTGCATTACACCATCGAACCAAAAATGAAATCGGTTTTTGTTCCGCAAGGACAGGACTCGATCATCACGTACCTGACCGGCACCACGAAAATTTTTATTAAAGGAAATAAATTTCTCATCGCCAACCTGAAGGAGAGCCTGTTGCTGGCATTCCTGCTGATCACCCTTTCCATGGCGGCGCTTTTCGCAAACGTCCGCATGATCGTCATCTCACTGATCCCGAATCTGCTGGCGCTGATGATCACCGCCGGCATCATGGGCTATTTTGGCATACCACTGAAGGCAAGCACGGCGCTCATCTTCAGCATCACGTTCGGGATTTCCGTCGACAACTCCATCCGCTTTCTCGCTAAATACAGGCAGGAAATACTTGCCAATAATTTCAAGGTCGGTCTTGCCGTCACAGACAGTATCCTGGAGACGGGCAAGAGCATCATCTATACGTCGATCGTGCTCTTCGCCGGCTTTATCATCTTCGCGTTCTCCGATTTCGGCGGGACGATCGCCCTCGGGATCCTGACGTCGACGACCCTGGTGATATCCATGTTTACCAACCTGATCCTGCTTCCGGCGTTGATCCTCACATTCGACAAACCAAAGAAACAGAAAGGCGAGCACCTGCTTATCGACGACTTCGACGCGAGCTTTTACGGTGAAAGCGAGGATGAAGAAATCGATCTCAACCGGATCAAGATCCACAACCGGCATTCGGCGGCCGAATAGGAACCCTCCGGCAACGGACTCCGCCCCGGGCTTGGGAATCCCGCATACCGGATGTTTCAAAAGTGCGGCCGAATCCGTCGTCGGACCGCCGGCAACTTATTTCAAATTTGTCCTTCCTACTTCACCATTTGAAACTATCTTTGCGCTCTTATAGGAAGCAAAAAGGCCGTTTTTTGGCTATGACCACGTATAAGGAATTTAAGGACCTGAATTTCGCCCGGATATCCGAAGGGGTACTGGAGTTCTGGCGAAGGGAGGCGATTTTTGAGAAGTCGGTATCCAACCGCGAGGGTGCCCCCACCTTCACCTTTTACGAGGGCCCTCCTTCGGCGAACGGCACCCCCGGCATCCACCACGTCATGGCTCGTACGGTAAAGGATATTTTCTGCCGCTATAAAACATTGCAGGGGTTTCAGGTTAAACGCAAAGGCGGCTGGGATACCCACGGCCTGCCGGTAGAACTTCAGGTTGAAAAACTCCTCGGCATCACCAAGGATGACATCGGGAGGAAGATCTCGGTTGCCGAGTACAATCAGAAATGCCGGGAAACCGTGATGATGTACAAGGATCAGTGGGATGACCTCACCCGTAAGATGGGTTACTGGGTTGACCTTAACAATCCTTACATCACCTATGAGAAAGATTATATCGAATCGCTCTGGTGGCTGCTGAAGAAACTCTACGATCGGAACCTTTTGTATAAGGGGTATTCCATTCAGCCCTATTCGCCGGGCGCCGGAACCGGACTCAGCTCCCACGAGTTGAACCTGCCGGGATGTTACAAGGAAGTTAAAGACACTTCAATCGTCGCACAGTTTGAAGTCCGGAAAGATGACCGTTCGGCCTTTCTCTTCGAGAAGTCAAGCGGAAAGGTTTATATACTTGCGTGGACGACCACCCCCTGGACGCTGCCGGCTAACACGGCGTTAACGGTCGGAGAAAAGATCCGGTATACTCAGGTTAATACTTTCAATCCCTATACTTTTCAGCCCGTCAGCGTCATCCTCGCCAAAGACCTCCTGCATCAATACTTTCCTGAAAAAAATAAGGATCTGCGGCTGGAGGATTATAAGCCGGCGGATAAGAGTATTCCGTACCAGGTTGTGCGGGAATTCACGGGCAAAGACCTGGTTGGCATAGGCTACCAACAGCTGATGCCTTACGTGCAGCCGTCGTACGACGCGGACAAAGCGTTCCAGGTGATCGCCGGAGATTTTGTCACGACAGAAGATGGCACGGGTATCGTTCACACGGCTCCAACATTTGGAGCAGACGATTTCCGGGTGGCAAAACAACATGGGGTTCCCCCGATGACATTAGTAGACCAGGCGGGGGCCGAGACGCCGATCGTAGACAAAAAAGGAAAATTCATTCCGGCGGTAGGCGAAAAGCTTCTGAAGGGCCTATCGAAATACAAGATCAAAACGCATAAAGCGCTGGGACCCGACGACTTTTATGTAAAGAATTATACAGGAGAGGATGAATCTCACCCCGACTACAAAAATACAGACGTCATTATCTCCATCATTTTAAAGGAAGAAAACAAAGCCTTTAAGGTGGAGAAGTACGTGCATACCTATCCGCACTGCTGGCGGACCGACAAGCCGGTGCTGTATTATCCGCTGGATTCCTGGTTCATCAGGACCACGGCATTGAAAGACAAGATGGTCGCTTTAAACAGGGGCATCAACTGGAAACCGGAGTCGACGGGCACCGGGCGGTTCGGTAACTGGCTCGAGAATCTCGTAGACTGGAACCTGTCGCGGTCGCGTTACTGGGGAACGCCTTTGCCGATCTGGCGATCGAAAGACGGCAGCGAAGAAACCTGCATCGGTTCGCTGGGGGAATTGAATAAGGAAATTCAAAAATCGATATCGAAGGGTTTCATGAAGAAATCCCCCCTCGAGGCTGGTGATCTTCACCGGCCTTACGTGGATGAGGTGATCCTCGTGAGCAACAGCGGACAGCCGATGTACCGCGAGCAGGACCTCATCGATGTATGGTTCGATTCCGGCGCCATGCCCTACGCGCAATGGCATTACCCATTCGAGAACAAGGAGGTATTTGAAAAGAACTTTCCCGCCGATTTTATCGCCGAAGGCGTGGACCAGACCCGGGGCTGGTTTTTCACGCTTCACGCGATCGCCGTGCTGATCAACGATTCAAGCGAGGAAATCCGCGCGGTAAACAAGAAAAACAGTAACCCGGGCGTTGCATTTAAAAACGTCATCTCGAACGGCCTGGTCCTGGATAAGGCGGGCAACAAGATGTCGA
>DASVOT010000696.1:0-4345 GCA_036383235.1 Chryseosolibacter sp. | reverse complement strand
CAGGATAAGCTGAAAAGGCCCCGGCATGCAAACCGGGGCCTCTCAATTATGCCTGTTTGTTTAATTCAATCTTTCCGGTGATATCAATCATATCGCCAACGATCAGCTCGCCGGAAGGAACGGTATTGTTCCAGTTCAGACCGAAGTCATGGCGATTCAGCTGGCCGGTGATCTTGAAGCCGGCTTTCTCGCCTCGGCCAGTATTGATCGTGCCACCATACGTGACGTCGAATTCAATCGGCTTGGTGATGCCATGCATGGTGAGGTCGCCCTTCAGCTTGTATTTGCTGCCAGCCTTCAGGAGCTTGCCCTTGAAGGAAACCTCCGGGAATTTTTCAGCGTCAAAAAAGTCGGGTGACTTCAGGTGGTTGTCGCGCCTTTCATTGTCCGTGCTAATCGAAGCTGTCTTTGCTGTGAACGTCACATCGGCACCGTTAAAATCCGCTGCGTTCGATACCAGCGAAGCGTCGAAGTCCCTGAAATTACCTTCCACTTCCGATACCGCCATGTGGGTAACGCTGAATGCCACCTTCGAATGGGGCTTGTCTGCGGTCCATGTCGTCTGCGCAAACGCGCTGCCTCCCGCCACCAGAAGCACTGCTAAAACCGTGTTGATCTTTTTCATAGTTTGAGATGAGTTGTGTTTTATTTGTGAGTGCAAGTATAACACCAGTTTCAAAATATATGTTTAAACAAATAAAATCTTATTTATAATTAACTGATAATCAGTAACAAATAAAATGAACAGGCACGATTTGTTAAGTTTTTGTTAAACCTGCCACACGCGCCGGGATCCTTCACAGTTTCAGGTAGAAATCCCTGGTCAGGTCAATATACTCCTGCGACCACCGGTTTCCTTCATGGTGAATGGTCAGTTCATTTTCGGCTTCAGGCTGTCCGTCGAAGCCAAGCTCAACGAGGATTCTTTCGACGGGTTTGTAAGGACGTGACCGCACGGAAGTTTTCCGGAGGAGGGCCAGCCCGAAGGATCGTGCCAGGTCGATGAACGTGAGCGCTTCCAGAAAGGGCAGGATGACGCCAAGCCTGGCGCTTGTTTTCAGAAGCCGCGTGGCATGTTTCAGCAGATCGGCGGGGGGGAGTGAATGAGTATGCCTGGCCTGGCTTCTTCTTTTCGCGGGGGGCAAAACTCCGGCCGTAAAAAAGGGTGGATTTGCGACAATGAGGTCGTATTTTTTTTCCGGGAAGAAATGCTGAAGGGCCGTGTGACGGACGGTGATTTTCTCCTTCCACGGCGACCGGAGTACGTTTCCTTCAGCCTGGATCACATCGCTTTCTTCGATGTCGATGGCATCCACCGCGGCATGCCCGCAACTTCGCTGGGCAAGCATCAGGGCAATGAGTCCCGAGCCAGTGCCGACATCAAGAACATGGCGATCATCCCGGAAGACCCTTACCCAGGCTCCGAGCAAAACGCCGTCGGTGCCTACCTTATGGGTACATAAATCCTGTGCGACCGAGAATTGTTTGAATTGAAACGGTTCAGCTGCCATTTTTGTAAAAATAAGGCTTACTTTAATTTTCGGCAGGACTGGCGCATGGTATGTTTATTTTTATTTACGTCATTTGCCGGTCCGGTCATGCCGGCGATCGTTTGTTGTAAAAGGGATACCATGTCAAAAAAGATCAGATGGGGAATTTTAGGCGCTGGAAAAATCGCCGGCAAATTTGCCAGCGACCTGAGGCTCGTCGAGAATGCGGAATTAACTGCCATCGCGGCCCGCAATCCTGAAAGGCTTCGGATTTTTTCAGATGAACATCATCCGTCTTATGCCTTTGGCAGCTACGAAGAACTGGTCAATTGTCCGGACGTAGATGTCATCTACGTAGCCACGCCGCACGGGATGCATCACGAACACGTGATGTTGTGTCTGAAGCACGGGAAAGCGGTTTTGTGCGAGAAGGCTTTTGCACTGAACCTGGCACAGGCACGCGACATGGTCGAGCTCGCCCGCGAGAAGAAAATATTTCTCATGGAAGCGTTCTGGACAAAGTTTCTCCCCCAGTATGAGAAGGTGATGGAGATCATCGGGTCGGGCCGCATCGGCGAGGTGAAGCTCATCCAGGCGGATTTTGGATTTAAGGCTTCCGAGCCGAAAGCGCGGCGGTTGTACGATCCCTTGCTAGGAGGTGGCTCGTTGCTGGACATCGGTATCTATCCGGTCTTTCTGGCCCAGGCGATTCTCGGTAAACCCACCCAGGTCCACGCATTTGTCACGCCTTTTGAAAGCGGGATGGACGAGCAGTGCGTCATGACCATGAAGTTCGCCGGCGGGGCGCTGGCTGTGTTGTCTTCAACTTTTGCGGCCGATACACCCGTTGAGGCGATGATCGCCGGCACGGAAGGACGGATCGTGATGAGGAACCGGTTTCACAACGCAGTGGGTACCATAGAATTGATTCCTTCGTTCGCCAAGGCAACGGAAAGCGGACCCGAACCGATCGAAGTTCACCGCGAGGCTGGATATGGTTACCAATACGAAGCACGTCATGTCAATGAATGCCTCCGGAAAGGATTGTCAGAGAGTCCTGTCATGACGCACGCGGATACCCTGATGCTCATGGATACGCTGGACCGCATTCGCAATGTCTGCGGGGTGCTGTATGAGGTGGATGATGTGTAGGAGGGGAAAATTCAGGATTCAGCTTTGGTGGCTGAGCCTGTCGAAGCCCAAAATTCCAAATTCAGCTTCGGTGGCTGAGCCTGTCGAAGCCAAAATTCAAAATTCGGCTTCGGTGGCTGAGCCTGTCGAAGCCCAAAATTCAAAATTCATATTGATATTCAGGTATGGGCAATGAGAGCAAGGTTTCGCTGATGGGCGACAAGATGACGGTATTGGAGAATGCTGAGAAGCATTTGCGGCAACTGGGTTTTTCCATTGTCGGAAAGGATTTTCATCGGCCGTGGGGTGGCTTTTTCGTGCTCGATGAAGCACAGGCCGAAAAGTTCGGGGCGGCGTTTTTTCCGGACCTTTCCATCCCGTCACTCAAGGTGAAGGGTGGGAAGCTCAGCCCTAAGATACTGATGGTGCAAACGGGCAAGAGATTGTCATGGCAATACCATCATCGTCGCTCGGAGATATGGCGGCTTGTGGCGGGCACTGCGGGCGTTGTGACCAGCCACACCGATCAGCAGGGTCCGGTCCACCGGATGGCTGCGGGCGAGGTGATCCGCCTGGACCGCGGACTTCGCCACCGGCTGGTTGGACTCGATGGCTGGGGTATGGTCGCCGAGATCTGGCAGCATACCGACCCCGCTAACCCCTCTGATGAAGACGACATCGTAAGACTGCAGGATGATTTCGGGCGATGAAAAATCATCGATTCCTGCGGCCAGAGTGATTCAGGTTCAGGAAAATTGTTTTGATTTCACTCATGGGTCGGCGACAAAATAAACTTACGGATCTCAGGGACTTTCTGGAATCGAAAGTTGAGCAGTTCAATCAACCGGGGTTTATTGCGAACGACCCGGTCAGCATTCCGCACTTGTTCTCCAGGAGACAGGACATCGAGGTTGCGGGCCTCATGGCTGCGGTGCTCGCCTGGGGGCAGCGGGTGACCATCATCCGGAAATGCAGGGAGCTGATGAGATGGATGGACGACGACCCCCATCGATTTATCCTCGAACACCGTGAATCCGACCTGAAACGCTTTCAGGAATTCAGACACCGCACTTTTAACGGTACCGACACCCTTTATTTTATCGAGGCGCTGAGATCCCTTTACCGCGAATACCCATCGCTGGAGGATGTCTTCGCCGTGGGGGCAGGTGAGCAGACGCTAGAACAGGGGCTCGTCCGTTTTCACCACCGGTTCTTTAGCCTTGAAAACCATCCGCATCGAACAAAAAAACATCTGCCTACGCCGGAGCGAAAGTCTACGTGCAAGCGGATCAATATGTATTTGCGGTGGATGGTAAGGGATGACGGAAGGGGCGTTGATTTCGGGTTGTGGAAAAAGATCTCTCCTGCCCAGCTGGTCTGTCCCTGCGACGTTCATGTTGACCGTGTAGCCAGGAGGTTAAAGCTGATACGAAGAAAGCAGACGGACTGGCTTACCGCGCTGGAGCTCACCGAAAACCTCAGAAAGCTTGATCCCCTGGATCCCGTGAAATATGATTTCGCGCTCTTCGGCTTGGGTATCGGGGAAAAATCCTGACCCTGGACGTGGCTGTTTCTGTCGAACGGTTTTCCGCATCGGAGAAGGGATGCGATGGGCGCGTCGGCGGCAAGTTCCCCACCTTCGCCGGAAACTGTGCCAAGTGTTTACCTTTCTCCCACTCGATTCGGAGCAAGTCCGCTGGCAGGCTGGGATAAGCGGGTCTGTT
>DASVOT010000695.1:0-3010 GCA_036383235.1 Chryseosolibacter sp. | reverse complement strand
GATCATTGATTATGGCTGGATTTGCGCGGCAAAAATACGAGCATTTTGCAGTTTTTGATGAATTAATCGAGAAAATACGAGGAGGCGTGGTCGGTGCTTTCGAATAAGACCGGCTCCTTGTTTCAATTGGTTTTCAACACTTGCGAAGGATGCGGACGTGAAAGTCGCCGTTAAGAAGCGAAACCATTTTCGCCACAAAGACGCGAAGACACTAAGGTTGAAGAACAGTCTGCCTTAACGGGCAGGAAAGGTCGCATGCGATCCGGACAGGATCCAAACTCCGGGTTAAAAAGTGAAACTTTTTTTTGTTGCCACGAAGGCGCGAAGACACTAAGACTGACTGAAGACAGTCTGCCATGATAGGCAAGAAAGGTTCGCACAATACGGATCGTCTGTAAAAATCCGCGTGCTCATTCGTGGACGCTTTCAAGTCCCGCGAAATCCCCGGGGCAATAAATCTAGCCAGCGCATGCCATTTCAAATCGTGCTCACGAGATCGTATTCGCTCGCAGCCATGGATCACAAAATGCACCCGACAGGAGTCGACGCGCTTCACAGCCTGCAGCCGTATGGTTAGGGCGATTATGCAAACTGCTCTCGATCGTCCCGCCGGTGAGCGACCATTGTAACGGTAACCGGAAATTTGTATTTTGGTACAGAGTCCGTTGAATTAATCAGCGATTAATTCGGATCCCACGAGTCGGGTTGAGAATGGATGTTCCGGAAGGTACAGTGAATGCATGCATTGGTAATACGCAGAAAGAAGAAAATCGATTGCTATGAAAACACTGCTGATCTCTTTTTTCCTTGCTGCGGGCGCCGCAACCTTCGCGCAGGATTGGAAATTTGAGGCTCCGAACTACAAAAAGATCGGGCGGGACATCGCAGACGAAACATCGTCGTTCTATTACCCATCCCTGCTGGCCCGCTACACTTCCGGTGACTCGACCCTGTCACTGGAAGAGAGACGCCACCTCTATTACGGCTACACGTTTCAATCTGCTTACGCTCCCTATGGGCGATCGGAATACGAAGACAGCCTGCGGTCAGTTGCAAATAAGGAGTCGCTTGTGGAGCGTGATTACGCCGCCATACTGATCTATACCGATCGGTTGCTGGCCTATAACCCCTTTGATCTGCGGGCGATCAACTACAGGCTGTTTGCGCATGACAAGCTTGGCAGCAGAGACGAGTTCGCAGGCTACCTGACCCGGATGAAGATCATCGTGGATGCCATTATGAGCTCGGGCGACGGCAAGACGAAGGAGACGGCTTTTTATGTCATCAGCACCTCGCATGAATATGATCTTATCAATATATTAGGACTTCAATTCGGCGGGAAACAAAGCCTTATCGAGCACTATGATTACCTGACCCTGGCAAGGAACGAACCTGGAATCGAGGGACTCTACTTCGATGTCAGCCCCTGCCTCGACCACCTCAATAAAATGTTCAAGAAATAGTCCCATTTTCAAATCCAATCATTACGTATGACCTCACGGCAATTCGCATCCGTTCTTTTAGGAATTGTTGCAGCTTCGCTTGTAAGTTGCCCGGCGAAAATCGTTGCGCGCGATGAAATGCTGTTCAGGCAGGTAATGTCGGATGTGCATGCGCCGCCCTTCCTGCGTGCGAACAGTCCGTTTTCAAACGTGCCCGAGAGCGCTGCCAGGCGTTCAACATTCAGCCGACGGAGAGAATGTGGCGACCGGATAGCGTCACGGTCAGGACCTGGTAACGAGGCGGAAGGCTTTTTACACTTCCGTAGGCGTTCCACCTTTCCTCTTGGCCCGCGGGTCGCTGCAATCGCAATATGCGTCATGACCTTTCTTTTTGTTTTTGCAAACACAGATCGATCCCTGCGGTTTGCTGCGCGGCAATAATGGCTTCATTGATCGTCAGGATGATTTACCTGGTGTCCGATTGAACATCCTGACCTTAAAATAAATGGAATATGAAAGGAAAGATCTTACTGCCAGCTATAGTCGTTCTGATTTCGGCCAACGTAGTGTTTTCCCAGCCTCTGTTTAAGCAGTCTGTGTTCTTTGAGCTGGGAGGCAACGCTTATTATTATTCAATTAATTATGAACGCCAATGGACAAAAGGGCTTGCCGGCAGGATCGGCGTTGCCTATGCTAACGATACCTTTATCATTCCACTGATGATGGGCAAAATATACGGCAGGGCGCAGCACCATTTCGAATTCAGCGCGGGGGCTGCCGTTGCCAGAAAATCTGAGCCCGCGCGCAGACTCCGTTACTTTATTGATATCACCGGTTTTATCGGCTATCGCTATCAAAAACCCGAAGGGAGGTTATTTTTCAGAGCGGGATTTACCCCTCTCTGGGAAATATATGAAGCCAACTATCCGGTTGATCTGCTTCATAGTCCGTTTTACCCGTGGGGCGGAATTGGTGTGGGGGCCAGGTTTTGACATTGGCTCACATCGTATTCGATGGCTTTACGCATTATCTCATTGAAAATATCGCAAAGTGTTAAAGGTTATCGGGTCATCTTGAGGCCGAGGCGGGTAGGACCATGATTCGCAATTTCGATGCGGTCATCCGGTCCAGTATGCACGCTTGACCTGGTGAAAAAAAGTTATATTTAAGTTGACAATGACACCGCTGATTCAAACAAAGTCCAATAAACGACGTCCCAGACGATCGCTTAACACCATCTTGGTGCTGGCTTTTCTTTGCTTCACCGGGCATTTTTCAGCTTTCTCATCCTGCGCTTACGAGGAGGTCAGAACGGAACTCAACGTAGGAGCCACGGTTGATCGCAAAAACACAGGCACGTTTATCTCGTTTAGTTTGCCTGATTGCGTTTCGTCAAACGCACCATGGCCTGCGCCGGATTTTATATGGCGTAATGCGCAGTACCAAAGTCGTATCAACGCGAGATTCAGAGTTTATGCGAAAAAACCGTTCAAAACCTATGCGACGCATAATCTCAACCGATATTCAAACGATAGTCCCGACGAGCCCGACCCCCGCACCCAGCCTGG
>DASVOT010000694.1:0-8471 GCA_036383235.1 Chryseosolibacter sp. | reverse complement strand
AGATGTTTCATTTCCTAACTTTTATATTTAGCTAGATAAATCCCCATCTCACGGACTTATCACAGCGCGACGTATATCCATATATCCATATATCCGTATATCCGTATATCCATATATCCATATATCCGTATATCCGTATATCCATATATCCATATCCCCTAGTGCCTCTCCCTTCTCCGGTATTTCCGGTGGCCTTCCATCAGCTGGATGAACTTCCGCAACAAGTCGAAGTAGAGTGTAATAAAAAGCGCCACCGTCATCGACCAGATTACCGCGATATTGAAGTAGAGTGTGTTAAAGTAGACGCCGGCAAAATGCTTCGTCGGCTGATAAAGGTTTGCAGAAAAATCAAGCGCATGCATAGGACGGTGCTCGTCCATATAGATTGGATAGATTTTCTGGATCAGCCTGCCTTCGTATTCAATAATGCGGTCAGCGGTGGAAATATTCCTGACTGAATTTGAGACCGCCTCGTTGACGTACCGTTTTCTCCATTCGTTGAAGGCTGCCGCGCTTTCGTCGTCAGGCGTAAGCTTCCGGATGCGGGCCTCCTTCTGCTCGGACGCCTTCGCCGAGCGGTTGGAATAGAATCTTTTCAGCGTCTCAAGGAAGACGGAAGTTTTCTCATACACGGTTGAATCGAACGTGCCCACCTTCAGTTGCGCGACTTCCGGGAAGCGGTCTCTGCCGACGCGGTCCAGCTCATATCCGATTTCATTCCTGAGAAGGTCAAGGCTGGCCACCATGTTTTCGTCGAGCGGATTGCGCCAGGAGGAGCGGTGATTCAGGCAATAGGCAAGCTTTGATTCAAGCGTGGGGATGTAGTAAACGCGCTTGTAATCCGACTGGTAAATAGTCTTGTCCAGGTCATAGAATTCCTTCTCGAAGGGGTTGTCTCTGAACTGCGTCACCATAAACGCTTCGAACGCCCAACGCGACGCCATCAGCTCGCCGGCAAGCGGTATGCCGACCGGCTTGCCCACACGCGGGTTGAATTTGTCGAAGCTGATCACCACCCCGCTCAGCAGCAACTGTGGAATGATCAATATCGGAATGAGGATGTAAATGGTTACTGCCGAATTAAAGGCGGAGGAAATGTTCAGTCCCAGCATATTCGCAAAACAGGTGCAGGTGAACAGGATCAACCAGTAGCGGAGCTCGGTCAATGGTATTTCCAGGATAAAATTCCCCACGACGATAAACAGGATTGTCTGCATGGCGGAAATGAGAAACAGCACCGTGACTTTCGAGCTCAGATAGCTGCCCCGGCTCAGGTGAAGGAATTGCTCGCGCTTGAGGATCTTCCGGTCTCGGAATATCTCCTCCGCGCTCATCGTCAGGCCAAAAAACAGCGCCACCACGACGCTCATAAAGAAATAAACGGGTATGTTGTGGTTGCTGTAGAAACTGTATTCCTTCTCCCCGCCGAGTACGTTGTAGTACTTCACCATATACGCGATGAAGAAGGCCAGCACGGGCGACTCCAACACGTTAATGAAGATATATTGTTTGTTCGCCAGTTTGGCCAGAATGTCGCGCGTGATGAAGACCTTCAGCTGTTTGACCCGGGTGGGGATCTCCTGCGTTACCGGCAGCGCTTCCCGCGCATGCTCGATTCGCGGAAGTTTGATCCGCTGCTTAAAGTACTGGTACCATTGTCCGGGGGAAATTTTGCGCGTGTTCGTGTGCCTGCCGTATTCGTTGACAATCTTGGTCTCGATGATGCTGAAGATCTGTTCCGGATTGATATTACCGCACTCGGGGCAGGCACCCTGATTTTTATTCGCCGCGTTCACCACGTTGCGGAAATAGGTCACCGCTTCAATGGGATTTCCATAATAGATCTGGAAACCACCGGAATCCATGATGATCAGGGTGTCGAACATCTTGAAGATGTCGGACGAAGGCTGATGGATGACCACAAAAACCATTTTGCCACGAAGGGAAAGCTCTTTCAGGAGATCCATGATATTTTCTGAATCCCTCGATGAAAGTCCGCTGGTCGGTTCGTCTACAAAGAGGATGGCTGGCTCGCGCAGCAGTTCCAGTCCAATGTTCAGTCGCTTTCGCTGGCCGCCGCTGATGGTCTTTTCCAGCACCGATCCCACCTTCAGGTTGCGGATCTCGGTCAACCCCAGGCTTTGCAGCGTCTGTTCCACGATGGCGATCGTCCGGCTCTTCGTGTAATGGCCAAAGCACAGGCGCGCCGCATAATACAGGTTCTCAAAAACGGTAAGGTCCTCGATCAGCAAGTCGTCCTGCGGGATATACCCGATGATGCCGTGGACTTTTTCAGGATCCTGATGGATGTCGATGCCATTGATAAGCACCCGTCCGCTGGAGGGTTTCTCGGTGCCGTTCAAGACATTCAGCAACGTGGATTTTCCGGATCCGCTCGCGCCCATAAGGCCGATGAGCTTTCCCCCCTGCTCGGCAATGTTGACATTCTGAAGACCCGCCCTGCCGCTCCTAAAATGATAGAAAAGGTGATCAGCCGAAAACGTGACGTGGGTCTTGCTTTCATCGGTCAGGAATTTACCGACAATGTCACTGTAATAGATCGTCTCGATCTTGTCGCCGCGGATGGTGCTTCCCGTGGGAAAAATATCCACCTTCCTGCTTTTCAACAATTGGCTGTTGAGATAAAGCGTCGTGATGCCGAGGTATTTGATAAAATACGTTTCCGCATCGGGCAATCTTAAAATGGCAATGAGGCCGGTGAGGTTTTTCTCAACGATGCGGGGACCGGGGTACGGCTTCTCGTCAGAGCCTTCGTCAACGATAAGAACGTTTTTGGAGGCCAGCTCATCAATGTCCTGGCCCGTCACAAATGCCTGCAGCGCCTGCATATCCCCCTTCGGGATCTTCAACGCCTGGCCTATGTAAAAGATCAGGTTACCCTGGCGATCGGAAATATCCGTTTCCGAGTGCACGAGCTCTATGATCTTCACCACCATGACCATCTTCTGCTGCATGGTCAGGGCGGCGTTCACCTGTCTGACGATCTGCATGATCTTCGCCCAGTCGTCAACGAACTGCTGCGTGTCGGCATCCAGGCTCCCAAGATCATGGGGAGAATGAAGCTTATGACTTTGAACAAATTCGTCAAATAACTTCAGGTAGTAGTTTGTGGCGTCCCGGTTGAGGTGCAGGCTCAGAAATTCCTTAACATTCGTTCGCTCCGCCTCGGTGATCCGCTCGCGCGCCACGATGGCAAAAAGTTGAATGATCGCCTTGAGAAGTTCTTCACTCATGCAGTAGCTGAATCCGGTTCAAAATAAGTAATAAACGGGAAGGTAGGAAATGGGGCTGCAGGTGGGTATAGGGGTATAGGGGTACGGAGATATGGAGATACGGAGATATGGATATACGGATATACGGAGATATGGATATACGGATATATGGATATATGGAGATACGGAGATATGGAGATACGGAGATATGGATAAGGGTATCAGGGTGGAGTACGGATTGCGAGCTCCTATAAAAAGTATGGTCCATGTTCCAGGAGGGCTGGAGCATGGACCATTCATTGATAAATACTTTAACCGATCTTTGAGTTGATGAGGTCGCTGAGGACAAAGAGTCCTTCGCGCAGGTATTCATCACTTAGTTCCCGCAGGTCGGTGGACACGAGCTTTTCCTTTCCCGGAAGTCGCGTGTTCAGCTTGGTGCTGTCGGCCGCTCTTTTCTCGGCTTCTTCCATTTCTTTTTTGCGCTTGACCTCATTCAGGGAGATCCGGGTATCCTTCATATTCTTTTTGGTTACCGCCGTAGAGTCGGCAAAGCGCGTGAGATTCGGGTCTGTTTTCAGCCTTGTGTAATAGGATTTGTTGAGGCCTGCGATGACGTCCGGGTTGACAACGGGCGTCTTGTGGAACGGGGTACCGCGGATCTCATCCCACGGCAGCGCGCTCGGCTGAGAGCTCTCGCCAAATTGCTCGGGATCCAGTGCCGTGGGCAGCTTGATATCGGGCATCACCCCTTTGTGCTGGGTGCTGCTTCCCGTGACGCGATAGAACTTCTGGAAGGTCAGCTTCAGTTGGCCCACTTCATTGCCCGGGTCATTGATGAACTTATCGAGGTCGATGACCGTCTGCACGGTTCCTTTTCCGTAGGTTGATTCTCCGACTACCACACCCCGGTGATAGTCCTGGATCGCGCCCGCGAAGATCTCCGACGCCGAGGCGCTGAACCGGTTGGTCAGCACTACGAGGGGCCCGCTGTATGCAATGGTCGGGTCATCGTCTGCACCCACTTCAATTTTATTCGCTGAATTCTTCACCTGGACGACGGGGCCGTCCTTAATAAATATGCCGGTGAGGTCAATGGCTTCTGAAAGGGAGCCCCCGCCATTGTTGCGAAGATCCAGCACCAGGCCGTCCATGCCGTCGCGCTGCAATTCGCCGATCAGGCGTTGCACGTCGCGGGTTGTGCTGTTGTAGTTTGGATCTCCTTTCTGGTAAGCTTCAAAATCCATGTAGAAACTGGGCAGGGTGATCACCCCGAGCTTCAGGTTCTTGCCGTTCTTCTGATAGTTGATGAGTTGCTTTTTCGCCTCGAGTTCTTCAAGCTTGATCTTGTCTCTCACCAGCGTGAATTCTTTCACGGGGCCGCCGACGCCGGTTTTAGCAGGCAGAATCCCAAGGCGTACTTTCGTCCCTTTGGGCCCTTTGATGAGCTTCACCACGTCGTCGATTCGCCATCCGATCACGTCCACCATTTCCCCGTCGTCGCCCTGGCCAACGGAAACAATGCGGTCATTCACACTCAGCAGGTGGCTCTTTTCCGCAGGGCCTCCCGGAAGTACTTCGACCACTTTTGTATAGTCGTTCTCTGTTTGAAGCCGCGCGCCGATCCCTTCGAGGGAAAGGCTGATGCTTTGCTTGAACCGCTCGGCGGCTGAGGGCGAAAAGTAGTTGGTGTGCGGATCGTACGACTCTGTGATGCAGTTCATGTACATGCTGAAAATATCCTCGGCATTGACATCGCGCGTATAGGTTTTCACCAGCCGTTCGTAGCGCTCTTTCAGCGTTTTTTCTATGTCGGCGGGCTGTTTACCTGCCAGCTTGAGGCTGAGTGCCTGGTTCTTGATAATCTTACGCCAAACGTCGTTCAGCTCCGCCTCGTCCTTGCACCATGGCTGCTTGCTGCGGTCGGTTTCGTAGTATTCGTCCTTGGTATAATCGAAGTTTTCAGAAACGAGGTTTTTCAGGACATAGTCCATGCGTTCGTCGAAACGTTTTTTGAAGACGGCGTAAATCTCAAACGCCGGATCAACCTTCTCCGATTTTGTAAGGTCGTCGATACGATAGCGGTATTTTTCAAACGCCGCTACGTCCTCGCTGGTAAAATAGGTTTTGTTGTTGTCGAGCGCCTCGAGGTACTGGTCGAGAATGACGGACGACAGCGAATCATTAAGGCTGATCTTCCGGTAATGATTGTTATCGAGAATGAATGAAATCACTTTCGCTTCTTTACCGTACACCGGCTTTGGCTTGAGTTGGGTGGTATCGGCGGGAATGGCGGCCTGAGTGTTCCATACAATCAGGACAGCGAAAAACAAATACAATATTCGCTTCATAAATTTTCTTGTCTTTCCGGGTATTAAAAAAGGACCTCTCGTTGGATTATAAAACGGCAGCAAGGGGCAAATAATTCAAAAGCAAGGATTATACCCGACGCTGGCCGCTGTCGTCGATTTCTTTGAGGAATTTCTGTGCCTGACTCAAATCGCCAAATTCGTACAATTTTGAGCCTCCATCTGCGGATTTTATCTCCACTTTGACCAGGATGGTGTCTTTGTCCTTCCAGAACGTATGCTGGCCTTCCCGGTAGTCCTGGTCTTCCATGGTCGAGATCTTGAAGGCTGTCGCCCTGACCGACTTACAATAGGAGCATTCGTAGTGCTTGATCAGTTCGCCGGGAGCGTCTTTCGTGGGTTTTTGGGTAATTTCCTCCCGCACGACTTTCAGGGTAAAAAATCCGCAACTTCCGCACTGAAGGGCCTGCATATGGCCGGGGTATTTCTCGACTATTACGTCTTTGGACTGCTCGTCAAACCACACGTCGTAGTCTACGGAAAACAGGTTCTCCTCCGCCTGCATACCCTCGTCGAGGTGGACATCCTCCTCATGTTCGGCAAGCAAGCGCATTTTGTGGCCCGTCTTGGGGTTGATGCGCGGCATGAACCTCCATTTCTTCAGCTTCTTGTCGAGTCTTGAAGGATAGTAGTACTCAAGGATAAGGAAAGCGACATATCCCACCAGCGTTCCACCGGCAAAAGACATGAACAGCCGCACATAGAACCAAACCCCCATTTCGTTCAGTTTGTCCATACCATACCGGTTGATCAGCATGGCTACTCCGATGGCGATGATAATGAATACTTTTTCAAGGGTCTTGATCTCCCTGCGGCTTATATAATCGTACTTCCCTTTCGGCGATTTAATAGACGCAATCTTGATGAGGTGGAAGAGGTACAGCGCGATAGCTGCCAGGAACATGACAAATGCCCCGATCAGCATAACTTGATGCCAGATTGTAAGAAATGAACTGCTGTGAATATTTTCCATTACTTTTGCTTTCTGGTTTTAAAGATAAAAATTAAAACGATTTAAGCGGGCGATTAGCGGCTGGGATATGAAAAAAACGCTTTTTAAGTTCATGGCCCGTGTTAACAAATGGGTGCTGCCACGTTACAGCAAGCGCGATATTAACAGCCTGTCAAAAGTGGATCAGGCCATCATTGCCTTCCGCTATTGGATCACGAAAAATTCCCTGGACTGAAACGCGAACCGTCCGGATCATTTCGCCAGTATCCGTTTCAGGTCGGCCGGGCTGTAGCCGACCGATTTGATGGTTTTGTTGTCAGATTTGCGATAAACAAGCCATTTTCCAGCTTCCATGCGATAGTAGCATTCGGTTCCATCTTTCTGCCGGTAGTACTCCACCGTTTGCTGCGCCTCCTCTTCGGTAGAACAGGCTTTGCTCATATTCGACCGCTGAACCTCCTCGAACAACTCTTTGAATTTGTCTGCCAGGCCGAATTCGAGAACCGCCCCCGACAGCACATACTGAATATCACACAGGGCATCCGCCACTTCAACGATGTCCTTGTCGCGGATGGCAGCTTCCAATTCCTTAAGTTCCTCGGCGATCAGTGCCACGCGAAGGCTGCAGCGATCCTCCGCAGGAATAGCAGGTTCAGTCTGGATCGGGTGTTTAAATGTCTCGTGGAAATCGGCGACCATCTTCAAGGCATCAGGCTGTTCCATAGAAATTTTCCGCAAAAGTCAGTAAAGACGTCCGTTTTCTTGTTAAAGCGTTGTAAATAAACGACTCAATAAAGCCAATTTGAAACCAATTATAAAAAATTAACGTAATTTTAGCCACATGAAGCGAATCAGGAACCGAACGGCGACCCGGATTTTCAGTCTTTTCACAGGACTTATGTTCCTGAACATGAGTTTTTTCCTCAGCGGCATTTCGATCCTTACCCCCGAAGACCGGCAACTGATTGAAAACGTAGGCAAGCTGGTTCTGAACGAGGAGGAGCGAGACGCTCACGGCACAGGAACAGACACGTCTTTAAAAGTGTTCCCGATGCTTGCCGACGGTGTCATGATGCGGCATTCTTCCCTCTTTCTGATCGCCGGGAAACTTCATCATGACCGCGAAGTCCTGCTTCTTCATGATGGCCATGCTGAAAATTTTTCTCCCCCACCGGAAATCTTTTATTGCGTTTCGTAGAAACGAATGATAGTCAAAAAGAACAGAGCATCTGTTTTTCAAAAATTCATAAATCCCGCATCCCTGCTTGCGCAAGCGGGATCTAACCCGTTGCTCGGTCAGCATCGCGACCGATCAGCATTAAATAACGATTTCAATTATGGATACCTATAAAGATTTGCTGGCTGGAAATAAAAGATGGGTCAAAGAGAAGCTTCGCCAGGACCCGGAGTTCTTCGAACGACTTTCAAAAGGACAGAAACCCGAAGTGTTGTGGATCGGATGTTCCGACAGCCGGGTGCCTGCCACGGAGATCACCGGCACAAACCCTGGCGACATTTTTGTACACCGCAACATTGCAAACATGGTCGTGCACTCAGACATGAACCTGCTGAGCGTGCTCGACTATGCCGTCAACATATTAAAAGTAAAGCACGTGATTGTCTGCGGCCATTACGGCTGCGGAGGCGTACAGGCAGCGATGAGCAACGAGCAATTCGGGCTGGTCGACAACTGGCTTCGCCATATCAAGGATGTTTACAGGCATCACCACAAGGAGCTCGATGCGATAAAAGATGACACAAAAAGGTTCGACCGCTATGTCGAGCTCAATGTCATTGAACAGGTTTTTGATCTCTCAAAAACTTCCATTATTCAGAACGCCTGGCGTACACGCAGTCTTCCGATGGTACACGGATGGGTGTATTCGCTGAAAACAGGGCTCATTCAGGACCTGGGCG
>DASVOT010000693.1:0-4780 GCA_036383235.1 Chryseosolibacter sp. | reverse complement strand
CCCGCGAGGACCCAAAGATGCCAGATGCTGTGGCTATACGGAATTCTTTTGTTGACATAAAAGACCGTTCCGACCGTGTAGGATAACCCGCCTGAGATCAATAACCCGAAACTCCAGGCAGAAAGAGACTCGTAGATGGGCTTAATGGCAAGAATCACCATCCATCCGCTGAAAATATAAACCATCAGCGAAAGCCATTCGAACTTTCCCGTGAACAGCGCCTTCAGCACGATACCGGCGAGGGCGCAACCCCACACCGCTCCCAGCATCGTCCACCTTAACCACCCGTGCAGCGCCGTAAAGCAAAAAGGTGTATACGTTCCCGCGATCAGCAAAAAGATCGCCATGTGATCGAACTTGCGGAAAAGACCGCGAGCCCGGGTAAAAATGAGACTGTGATAGAGCGTCGATGCAAGATACAGCAGGATGAGCGACCCTGCATAAACGGAAATACTGACCATCAAACGCGAGTCCGCATATATCAATAACACAACCGATCCTGCAACAGCAAGCAGGGCCCCGATCCCGTGCGTGATCGCATTCGCGAGCTCTTCTCCCGGAGAAGCGTGAAAAGTTTCGTTAACCGACATAACCGAAAATGATTTGGCCGCAATATCATCATTATTGCCGGACTTCGACATGATCGCCGTCTTAAAAAGAAAATACCACTGGCTCCGCCAGATACCTCTGCTTCCGCAGACTACCGGCGGGTCGGGACGGCAAAGCGCGGCCTGGCGGTCATTCGATCGAGTCGTCCTTGCGCTGGTTCTCGGCGCCTGTCGAAGAAGAGATGGTATCAATCTTGAACCGGCTTTCGGTCGAGTCCAGCTGGAGCTGTGGCGAAATTTCCTTGCCGGAGGCCTCGTCCAACCCGCGGTCTTCTTCTTGGTAGTCTTCTGTTTTCGCGCCGGCCTCACGATCGCGCGACCGGCTGTCGCTGCATCGGATAACCAAAGACAAGGCGAAAAGGAACAGCAGCTTCTTCATAATGATTGATTTTATAGTATCGCCAATCTGCAAAATTTTTATGCCCTTCCGGGAGCTGCCGATAAGGCCACCCTTCTTCCGGCTTTATGATCGTGGTCATACTTTTTCCGGCACATTTGGACAACCTTTGTTCTTTACGCTCAAGTACATGAACCAACCTCCTCATCATACTTTCCACATACCCGTCATGGGTCTGGCATTCACCGTCGACACGCCTCTGAAAGTCGCCCGGTTTGGTATTTCGTCGGTGATCTCCATCATCGAAGACAAGCTGATCGAGATGATGCGCAAGCATTATTATGCACAGGTGGACAGGCCCTTCACACCCATTACCGACAAGGAAGCGGATTACCGGGCACGCCGCATCACCGACTACCTGAACCTTGTGAACGCCATCGTAAAGAAGCAGGTGGAAACACTTCGGGCTTCCGCTTTCGGCAAGGGCTCCGAGATCAACCGCTATTTTGAGATGCTTCCGGGAACAAGCCAGGCCAGGCAACTGTACCTGAAAATGGAAGCGACCGGCGAGGACGCCGAAAAGCAGGCGCTGCAGCAGCAGCTCCGACAGGAGATCAGGGCTGGTTCAATCGACGTCAACATCATGACGAAAGTCGACAAGAACAATCATGACAAGAACGGAAATCTGCTTGAGGACGGCTCCGACGCGGTGGCCGCTTTGCGCGGATATGTGAACAGCGAACTCACTGATTCATCCATCGTTTTTTCTGCGGGCTTGAATCCAAGGTTATTCAATTACCTGGAAAAATGCGCTGCATTCAACGCGAAAGGTCATGGCCATTTCGACAAGAGGATAATTATCAAGGTAAGCGATTATCGCTCGGCCCTTATCCAGGGAAAATACCTGGCGAAGAAAGGCATATGGGTGAGTGAGTTCCGAATCGAGTCCGGCCTTAACTGCGGCGGTCATGCATTCGCAACCGATGGAAGTGTACTCGGTCCGATCCTGGAAGAATTCAAAACGAAAAAAGAGGAACTGACGACAGCCCTGCACGAGATCTATAACCGGGCCAATAACGAAAAGGGCCGGCCGACCTTCGATACTCCCCATCCGGTAAAAATTTCAGTGCAGGGCGGTATCGGCACCTGCGAAGAAGCCAGGTTCCTGCATTCATTCTACGATGTTGACAGCACAGGATGGGGCACGCCCTTTCTTCTATGCCCGGAGGCGACTACCGTGGATAAAGAAACGCTCGCTCTGCTGAGCAAGGCGACGGAAGACGACGTTGTGCTCAGCAGAAACTCGCCCCTGGGCGTGCGCTTCAACTACCTCAAGGGAACAAGCTCCGAAAAAGAAAAACGGAAGCGCATCGCGCTCGGTCGCCCCGGCAGTCCCTGCACGGAAAAGCACCTGGTGTCTAACACGGAGTTCTCCAAAGAACCGATCTGCACAGCTTCCCATACGTATCAAAAGCAGAAGATCGAACAGCTGAAATCACTGAACCTGCCGGCAGAAGAATACGAACAACAATACCAGGACGTTGTCAGCAAGGAGTGCCTCTGTATCGGACTTATGAATTCCGCTGTGCATGTGCACCACCTTCCTCCCGTGAAGAAGCTCGAAGCTGTCACCATCTGCCCCGGGCCAAACATTGCGTACTTCAGCAGGATCGTTTCCCTTCAGGAAATGGCCGACCACATTTATGGCAGAACGAACATCGTCGCCAGTCAGCAAAGACCGCATATGTTCATTAAGGAACTGCACCTAAACGTTGGCTACCTGAGAGAGCAAATCGAAGGACTCAGGGATCGAAACGAAAAGGTCCTGAAAGAGATAACAAATTTCGGAAACCAGCTGCTTTCGGCCGTCGCTTATTACAGAAAACTTTCAGAAGACATCGTGAAGACCGGACGGCAAATGTTCCTTCAGCAATTGGATGCCTGCGAGGCGGGGTTGAACAATATTCTGCAGGACGTGCGTGAATCGGTACCGGGATAGCTACCGGCCGCCGTCGCCGAAAGTGTTACAGTTTGCGTACTTAGACCAATTCTCGTACTTCGAGGGACCGGTTGAAAAAGCCGCCCTTGTTTTCCTTCCTCTCCAGTGACTGCTTGATAACGAGCTGGGCGCAGGTGATCATGTTCCTCAACTCATACCAGGCAGCCGAAGGAACGAAGACATTTGGTCCGGCGCCCAGCTCATTGCCGAGTTTCGCCAATTCATTGCGGGCATGTTCCATGTCGCGGGTCGTTCTGACGATCCCTGCGTTATGCGTCATCAGCGTCTGGAGCTGGCTTTTGATTTCCGCGATCCGCGCGGAGTCTACCTGCATGGTGGCGAAGGAACGCTCAGGCTCCTCCGAAAGCGCAGGAAGCGCAAGGCACCCGATTGTTTTTTCAATATCCTCAAAGCAGGCGTGCGCGTAGACGATAGCCTCGAGAAGCGAATTGGATGCAAGGCGGTTGGCGCCATGAAGGCCCGTGTTGGAGCACTCTCCGCACGCGTAAAGATTCTTCACCGATGTCTGGCCCGCCCGGTCGACGTTGATCCCGCCGCAGAGATAATGCGCGGCCGGTGCAACCGGAATATAATCGACGGTTATGTCGATACCTTTCGAAAGACATTTCCGGTAAATATTCGGAAAGTGACTCAGGAGCTCTTTTTCCGGAATATGCGTGCAATCGAGATAGACGCACGGATGTCCGCTCGCTTGTATTTCAGAGGCGATTGCCCGCGACACGACATCCCTGCATGCCAGCTCGCCGTCACGATGATATTGGAACATGAACCGCTTACCGGAGGCGTTGCGAAGGTACGCGCCCTGTCCGCGCACGGCCTCTGAGATCAGGAATGCCGGACTTGCCCCGCGATCATAGAGCGCGGTCGGGTGAAATTGAATGAATTCCATATTGGCGACCTGCGCCCCCGCCCGCCAGGCCATGGCAATGCCGTCTCCGGTGGCAATCAGCGGATTGGTCGTCGTGCTGTACAGCTGGCCAATGCCACCGGTGGCCACGACGGTCACCAGCGACTGGTATTTTTCAATGGTGTTTTCCTTCAGATCCAGTACGTACGCCCCCCGGGCAACCTTGCCTTTGGCCGATGCCACTTCCTCCGCGATGAGATCGACGGCAATGTGGTGCGACAACACCGCGACGTTTGGGAGGGTCTTTACTTTCTCCAGCAAGGCCGTCGAAATATTCAAACCGGTTACATCCTGCGAGTGAATGATGCGGCTGGCCTTGTGCCCTCCTTCCCTTCCGAGCATCAGCTCACCCGTTGGCTCGCGATCGAAGTCGGCGCCCATGTCGATAAGCTCCTGGAGGCGCGCCGGCGCCTGGCGCACAACGTGATTCACCACATCGGCGTCGCACAACCCGTCTCCGGCCTCCAGTGTGTCGGAGACATGGCCCTCGAACGAATCACGCTCAAAATCCGAAACCACGGCGATCCCCCCCTGGGCGTAACGGGTATTCGATTCCGCTGACTCCTGTTTTGTGATGACAAGGACCCTACGTCGCGGAAATCGCTCCGCTACCTTTATGGCCACGGAGAGGCCTGCTATGCCTGAACCTATGATAAGTACATCTGCGCGCATCATATCAGTTTCGTGAAATTTCCAACATGCGTTGAATCGGTAACAACGCCTTTAACCTCAGCGACTCTTCAACCTCGATCGCCGGGGAACCATTTTCCATGCACGCCAAAAGTTTCGCCAGCGTGTTCTTCTTCATGAACGCGCATTCACTGCAGGCACAGGTATTGTCTTCGTGAGTCGGCGCGGGAATAAGCACTTTCCCCGGCACCTCCTTTTGCATGGCGTGCAGAATCCCC
>DASVOT010000692.1:0-2609 GCA_036383235.1 Chryseosolibacter sp. | reverse complement strand
CTGTCTTTTTTCTTCAGAAGGCGATCGGCTGACGTGAGGCTGCGCACCATCTGGTCGTAGTCTTCCTGCCACTGGTAATAATAGGCCTTCTCCAGGAAAAATTTCTTTTTGTTCGTGTTGCTGAGGTCGCCTTTTTCCAGGTAGTCGAGGGCGGCCAGGGCGTTGTTGAATTCGCGGTGTTCGATGTAAGTTCTGGCGAGGTTCAGAATGGCAAGGTGCTTGGCGTCCTTGTCATCGGAATGCGTGTTGACGAACTTGAAAGTCTGTATGGCATTGCCCCAGTCCAGGCTGTACATCCGCGCTTTTCCGACGAGGATATAGGCATCGTCAACCCACTTGCTATTGGGATGCCTCTGGATCGCGATGCTCGCCATTTTTATCGCTTCCTGTATTTCTTTATCGAACCCTTTTGCCAGCGTGGAATCGAAAGAAGGATAGAGCTTCAGGATGCGGTTATAGTCGTCGACGTGACTTTTCAGAATGGTATTCTCGACCTTTTCTATTTCCTGGAGGGCATAGTAATATCCGTTAAAATGGGCCGTTGTGTTGTGATACGCTTTGCTGGTCCAGGTATTCCGCTCGGAGGAGCAGGAGAGAAGTAAGGCCAGGGCCGGAAAACAACCATATAAGAGAAGATTCTTCAAGTGCGACGAATTAATTACCTAAGAACGCAAAATTCCTAAATTCCATATTATAATTGGACAGAATCTATACTTTTGTGTAAATGCCATTCCTTTGAAAGCAAAGAAGACGTTATCCAGTGCCCTCACTACGCGTTATCAGCTCATCATTCGCAATGAGGAGAATTTTGCTGAAAAGACCAGCCTTGGTTTTACCTATTCAAAATTAATCCTTTTCTCATTTCTGTTGTTTATCGCGGTGTTTGGAATGAGTCTCTTCCTGGTAGAGACCGTGCTGGAGAAGTGGTTTGATCCCAAATATGAGCAGATGGTATTAAACCAGCAGCTATATGGTCTCGCTCTGAAGGTGGACTCTCTTGCGCTGGAGGTGGACCGGAAGGATCGTTTTATCGCGAACTTTCAGCGGGTGTTGAGCGGAGACACAACCGATTTTCAGACTCCGGCCGAGCTGTTGGCGGGAGGACCGGAACGGTTAAGCCGCCCGGCCAGCCTGCAGCTCCAATCCAGCGATTCAACGTTCAGGAAAGATTTTGAGAAATCGGATCTCTCCCTGATATCCCTCTCGAATCTCAAGAAACAGGAATTGCATGAAGCATTTTTCTTTTCACCTCTCACCGGGTTTATTTCTGACCGCTACAACGTCAAGAAGGGACACTACGGGGTGGATATTGTAACAAAGACCAACGAACCCGTAAAGTGTATTGCAGATGGCACTGTTCTGTTCTCATCGTGGACACAGGATGCGGGATACGTGATCATGATCCAGCACAGCGCCAACCTGATCTCGGTATACAAGCACAATGCCGAACTTTATAAAAAAGTTGGTACATTTGTTAATGCCGGAGAGATCATCGCCCTGGTGGGCAACAGCGGCGAGCTGACCAACGGACCACACCTGCATTTTGAACTATGGTATAACGGAAACTCACTTAATCCGGAAGAATTTGTCACTTTTTAAACTTTAATTTTATGTTCACCTCCAAAGAAGAGAAACGCGTAGCCGAAGAGATCAGCAACTCGAGCAACACCATTGGTAAAGGCACCTTTTTAGAAGGCAACGTCGAGACGTACGGCAACATCAGGATAGAGGGAAAAGTTACCGGAAATGTAAAGTCGAAATCCAAAGTAGCCCTCGGACCGTCTTCCGTCATCCAGGGAAATGTGATTGCCCAGAACGCAGACCTCGAAGGCGAGGTCAAGGGCAGGATCGAGATTGCCGAGCTGCTCGTATTGAAGGCCACCGCCGTGATCCATGGCGACATCGTTACCGGCAAACTCGTC
The DNA here is from genome assembly GCA_036383235.1 of Chryseosolibacter sp. Taxonomy (GTDB): domain Bacteria; phylum Bacteroidota; class Bacteroidia; order Cytophagales; family Cyclobacteriaceae; genus Chryseosolibacter. The sequence goes on along the minus strand of DASVOT010000692.1, from coordinate 687 downwards.
GTTGAGCCAGGGGCTCTGTTCAATGGTACCTGTAAGATGGGCGCGACCGTGAAAGAAATCAAAATAGCTGAAAATGGCGGCCAGACAAGGACCCTCCCAACCCAACAGGAAGCTAAATCGATATAATAGTTACCTCAAATACAGCGGCCTAGCTTTGCAGATTCTGCTGACGATCGCCGTATGCGGCTGGATCGGATACAAGGCGGATCAATTCATGGGAAACAAGTATCCAGTATTCATGTTGATCCTCGGCTTTTTAGGGTTTGGCGGAACGATGTACCAGCTGTACCGGTCGGTTAATCGTTGACCTTCCTTGAGCCGCTATATTTTTGTTGCCCTCCTTCTGACATTCTCCCTTCCGGCGCTGGTTATCCTTCTGTACCGGCAAGAGTTGATCGCCGCCGCCCCTTCGTTCCTGTACCAGACCACGCTCGTGGTGGCGCTCTTTACGTCGATAATCTTCATCTATCTGTTCCGCGCCCAAAGGGGTGACTACTTCGTACGGCTGTACCTGTTGTCAATGGTCGTCAAGCTCCTTGGGTTCCTGGCCTACAATGTGATCATCGTGATCGAAGACCCGGCAGGCGCGGTCGGGAATGTGCTCTATTTTTTACTTCTTTATTTCATTTTCACGGCCGTCGAAATCGGGCTTTTATACAGGAAGATCGCCGGGTAAATGAGGCTCTG